>JANPAK010000268.1:0-1692 GCA_031429925.1 Variovorax sp. | reverse complement strand
TGAGGCCAAGGAAAGTTTCATCAAATTCGCTTTGCACCAAGCGCTGGGTGATCCGCATGAAGTTGAACGCATCTTACGGATTATCTTTGCGCAGAAAGAATATTGATGTCGACGCAGCTTGAGCTGGGAGGCATGTCTGTTGATGTCGTGACCAAGGACATCAAGAACCTGCATCTCAGCGTGTACCCGCCCACCGGTCGCGTGCGGATTGCGGCCCCGCAACACGTGAAGCTGGAAGCGATCCGGATGTTTGCAATTTCAAAACTGGGTTGGATCAAACGTCAGCAGCGTCATGTGGTGAGCCAAGATCGAGAACCGCCACGGGAATACCTTGAGCAGGAAAGCCACTACGTGTGGGGTAAGCGTTATTTGATGAGGGTGGCAGTGGCTGATGGTGTACCTTCGGTTCGGCTGAGCCACCGTCAACTTATGCTCAGTGTGAGACCTGAAGCAAGCGAAGCCCGGCGGGGTGAGATTCTGGATGCCTGGTACCGGTCACAAATCAAAATGGCTATGCCTGCCCTGCTGACGCGTTGGGAGCCATTGATTGGCGTGAAAGTGGAGCGCTTCTTTGTGCAGCGAATGAAAACCAAATGGGGTAGTTGTACCCCCTCAACCCGATCCATCCGTCTGAACACGGACCTTGCAAAAAAGCCGCCGGGTTGTCTTGAGTACATTGTGGTCCACGAATTGGCGCATTTGCTGGAGCCCACCCATAACGCCCGGTTTACAGGCCTGATGGATTGCTTTTTACCCAACTGGCGGCAGTTGCGCGATGATTTGAACCACCTGCCGTTGCGACATGTGGATTGGAGCTATTAAGAATGCAGCCGCCGGTTCAGTTGGCTGTCTATCACTGCTCGTTGGCTTCGTCAGGGTAGGAAGTGCGCCCGGGATCAACGTACCCCACCTGTTGCATATGTTAACGAGGTCGGCTCACCGCAGTGCCGTCCGCTTCTAAAGGTGCGACCGATGCGCCTTGTATCTGGTGCCGTGCCAACGCATCGCCCACGAATCCGCTTGAGATCATGTCTGCAACAAACTGGCTCAGATACGCAGCGGCTTGCGCGGGGAAGGACTTGGGGCAGCCCATCGCCTGCTGAATCAGCATGAAGTTGCCGGGCAGCAAGCGCAACTCGGAATCTTTTGCGGCCTCGGCTTGCAGCATCTGGCGGATGCCGGCCAATACGTTGAGCTGTTGCTGCCTGAACGCTGCCAGGGCGGCTTCAGCGCCTTCTTCGCGCACGATGCTGGCGGCTTTGAGTGTGCGTGTGAGGAACAAGTCGTAAGCGCTGCCTTTGCCCACCGCTACTTTATTGCCAGGTACATCCACTTCGGCGTTGGACTGCAAAGCGGAACTTTTTCGCACCAGGTAACTGCCCTCGATCAGCACATAAGGCGCGGTGAAGTAGATGCCTGCTGCACGCAAGGGGTCTACTGCAAAGAAACCAAGATCCGCTTGCTGTTGCGTGATGGCTTCGACCGATTTGGCCGCTCCGTCAAAAACCACGAGTTCAAGGCCGACGCCCAAGCGCCGCGCCAATTCGTGGGCGAGGTCGACGGAGACGCCAAACGGCAAGCCGGTATCAGGGTGGCGATTGGCCAAAATCGGGTTGCCCAGGTTGATGGCGGCGCGCAGCAGGCCAGTGGGGGCGAAGGTATTGGCGAGGTTGGAGGTCATGGTCGCAGGGG
>JANPAK010000267.1:0-1742 GCA_031429925.1 Variovorax sp. | reverse complement strand
CTTTGACACCCGCACCAGCCTGGGCCTGCGCGTGACCAGCACACGCAATCTGGATGACGGCTTCCGATCCGCCACCGGCGAAGCCACCAAGAGCAGCGCACCGCTGCGTGTGGACGTGCTGCAGCTCGACCTCAACTCACGCTTTTGACAGCCGTGCTGCGCTGCCGACTCCAGCCCCTGGCAATGGCTTTGGCCGCCCTGGGGCTGGCCATGGGCGCCGCACCTGCCGTGCTGGCACAGACGCCGGCCAAGCCACAGGCCAATTCACAAGCGCAAGCGCAGGACGACGCTGAACGTGCCGCGCGGCGCCAGCGTTTGTTGATGCAAAGGGCGCAGGCCGATCTGGAAGAAGCCCAAGCACGCAGCGACACGCTGCAAGCCCAAAAGACCGCGGCCGAGGCCGCCGCGCGGCGCTTGCAAGCGCAGGCCCAATCCCAGGCCCAATCCCAGGCTCAGGCGGCGGCCAAAGCCAATGCAGCGGCAGCAGAACAGCGCCAGGCCATCGAGCGTTTGCAGGCTGAGCTGAGCGCGCTGCGTGAAGCCGCACAACGTGATCAAGCCCTAGCGCAAGCACGCGAATTAGTCTTGCAGACGGAGCTGGCCACCGCGCGGCGCGACATCGCACAGCGCCTGCAAACCACGCAGGCCCTGGCGGCTTTGCTCGAACGCAGCACCACCGTGGGCCGCACCGCCGAAACCCGCAGCGAAGCGCTGTACCGCGACGGCCTGGCCGCCATCGAACAAGTGCGGCGTGAAACCGGCAGCGCAGAAATCTCCATCACCGACCCACTGGGCCTGCGTGCCGTGCGGCGTGAAAACACCATCGAAGCCCTGCGCGAAAACCTGAACCGAAACGCGCCGCCCCGTTGAGCGGGCGGGGAACGGCCGTCGTGCCGCATGCAAAAGCAGGCAAAAGAGCGAGCACTCAGGACATGAGCCGCTCTTCATGGCGTTGACATATCGCGGCGCCAAGATTGTCTGAACGGGGGTGGCCCTGCACGTCATGATCCATAGCCCGGACCTGTGCCTGCTGACAGTCGCTCAACAACACGCATACACAACGATTTTGAGGAACCCCATGAACACACTTCGCACCACCCTTCACGCTGTGGCCGCAGCCGCGGCGCTGTGCAGCGCGGGCGCCGCCACGGCTGCAGCCACGGTGTTGTCTGGCTGGGCGCTGATGCCGGCCAACACTTTCTCTGATGGCCCCACTTCGGGCCAGTTTGCCGGCGCGGGCAACGGCGGCAACCCGCTGCCGCTGGTCAATAAACAGCCGGTGCAAGGCTTTTCTGCCGTGCTCGACGGTCCATCAGCTGGCAGTTATGTGGTGATGACCGACAACGGCTTTGGCGCCCAAGACAATTCAGCCGACACGCTGCTTCGCATGTACGCGGTGCGGCCCGATTTCAAAACCGCCAACGGCGGCAGCGGCACCGTGTCGCCCGCCAACTGGGTGACGGGCGCGGCGCAGGCCAGCTTCGATGCCGCCAGCCGCATCACGCTGTCTGACGCGGACAGCCGCATCACCGGCTTCAACATCCAGGCCAACCACACAAATTACTACAACAACGCGGCCAATCCGCAGGTCGACGCCAGCATCCGCAGCGGCCGTTTGTTGACCGGTGCGGACTTCGACATCGAGTCCATGCAGAAGGCCCCGGACGGCACCTTCTGGTTCGGCGATGAATTCGGGCCGTTCCTGCTGCATACCGATGCGACGGGTCAATTGCTTGAAGCGC
>JANPAK010000266.1:0-4223 GCA_031429925.1 Variovorax sp. | reverse complement strand
GCGACACGACCTCCGTGTTGCCTAACCTGCGCTCAATTTTGATGCCCAACCAAAGCGTTTCAGAATTGGCAAATTCGCCGTTGTTCAGGCGCCGAGCGTAAAACTGCGCGCGCTGCAACTCCCCGCGCTGAAACAACAGGTTGGTCAGGTGGTAGCCAGAGATCGGATTGGTTGCGTCCAATTCATAAGACCGGGCGAAGCTACGTTCTGCTAACTCGCGTCGGCCCGCTGCCAACTCGCAGCGACCGCGCTCCATGTAGGTTGTCGATTGGCGGTTGTATAGGGGGATTGCATTGGCCTGGGTGAACATCGCTATCGATTCGTCGTAGCGACGCTGCTGGCACATCAGCAAACCGTAGTTATGCATGCTGTCGGCATCGCGCGGATTGAGTTGCAAGGCTCGGCGAAAGCTATCTTCTGCTTGGCGATTGTCCCCCAAGCGCATATAGATCACGCCGCGCATATTGAAGGCGTCGCCGTAGTTCGGGTCAGTTTGAAGGGCGAGCTTGATTTCATCGAGCGCGACCGTGGTTTTTCCTTCGCCGAAATAGCCAACGGCCAGCTCCAAGCGAATGCGGGCGCGTTTGCGGAATTCGGGCTCATCAGAATCGGTGACCACGCTGTCCGTTGGATTACGGCCACCCGCGCCTTGCGAGGCGCAGCCGACCAACCAAAAACCGACCACACACAGCAAGAAGGACGCGCCTAGCGCTCTAGCGTTCCAGCGACTGACGTTTGATAGCCCCATATCTACTCCTTGTGCTCTTGCATTCAGGCGGTTTGCCTGTGAATCATGACCACGCGCCGCTCGGCCATCCGCTCAGCAGCACGGGTTCGATCCTGCACATCACCGGCCAACTGGCCACACGCAGCATCGATATCGTCGCCGCGCGTTTTGCGCACAGTCGTGACGATACCCGCATCTTGCAGGATTTTCGCAAACTCTGCTACAACTATTGGAGCAGAGCAGACCAAACCACTCTGCGGAAAGGGGTTGAAGGGGATCAAGTTGAACTTCACCGGCAGTCGCGCACCTTTGACCAATGCCGCCAATTCCCGAGCCTGGCTTGGTGAGTCGTTCACCCCAGCCAACATGCAGTACTCCATGGTGATGAAGTCGCGCGGAGCGGCCTGCAAATAGCGTTCACAGGCAGCCAACAGCTCCGCCAACGGGTACTTGCGATTGAGCGGAACCAAATCGTCGCGCAGCAGATCGGTGGGCGCGTGCAGCGAGACGGCTAGCGCCACCGGGCAGTCTTGCGCCAATTTGTCGATCATCGGCACCACGCCGGAAGTGGAGACCGTGACGCGCCGACGCGACAGGCCGTATCCGTGATCGGAAAGCATGGTGCGCAGCGCGGGCACGAGCTGGCTGTAGTTTTGCAAGGGTTCGCCCATACCCATCATCACCACATTGGAGATCACGCGCTCTTGCGAGCCCTTCGCTTTGCGAATGGTGTGCTCGGCAAACCACAATTGGGCGATGATCTCGCCGGTGGTCAAGTTACGTGAAAAGCCTTGATGGCCGGTGGAGCAGAAACGGCAACCCACCGCGCAGCCCGCTTGAGAGGATATACAAAGGGTGTTGCGGTCGACTTCGGGAATGAACACCGCTTCAACCGCATCACCATTGCCAACATCAAACAGCCATTTGATCGTGCCGTCGGATGATTTTTGCTCAGTCAGGACTTTGAGCGGCGTGACATGGGCGATCCCGGCGAGTTTCTCGCGCAGGGATTTGGCCAAATCGCTCATTTGCTCAAAATCAGATGCGCCTTTTTGGTGAATCCAACGATAAAGCTGCTTGGCGCGGAAGGCCTTTTCTTGCATCCCTTCGCAAAAAACGGTCAGCCCTTCGAGATCGAAATCAAGCAGGTTGACCGTCTTAGGGGAGGTCATTTTTGGCCTATTGAGGGGTTTTGCCCTTATGAAATCTGCGCAAAGCGCTATGATATCAGGAGCAACTTTGATCAACGTGAGAAAACATTCATGCCGGGGAAGAAGAAAGCAATTTCCACAGCGGCTGTTTCGGGGGCATCAGAGCCGTGCACAGCATTGGCATCGATGCTGTCAGCAAAGTCAGCGCGAATCGTGCCAGCTGCAGCCTTTTTCGGATCGGTCGCGCCCATCAGGTCACGGTTCTTCAAAATCGCGCCTTCGCCCTCTAGGGCTTGAATCATCACGGGTCCGGAGATCATGAAGGTCACGAGGTCATTGAAGAACGGGCGAGCCTTGTGCACGCCGTAAAACTGCTCGGCTTCGCCGCGCGAGAGGTGAGCCATCTTGGCTGCAATCACTTTCAAGCCAGCCGCTTCAAAGCGAGCGTAGATCTGACCGATCACGTTTTTCGCAACGGCGTCAGGTTTGATGATGGAGAGGGTGCGCTCGATAGCCATGGTTTTCTTTCAGTAAATACAGGGAGATTCAGGCCGAAACTCGGGAAAACCCGAATTCCAGCAAAGCCTATGATTTTAGCCCAGATCGGTGACATTCGGGAGAGGCCGGGCCTAGTTCGGCTATACCACCACCGGTTCCGGCTCTAGCAAAATCCCAAATCGCTCATACACGCTGGTTTGAATGGCTTTAGCTAGAGTCATCACCTCCCCGCCAGTCGCTGGCGTTGCGGTTCCGGTGCCTTTGTTGATCAAGACCAATGCCTGTTTTTCATACACACCGGCATTTCCCACGCCACGGCCTTTCCAGCCACACGAGTCAATCAGCCAGCCGGCCGCCAGCTTGATGGCGCCATCAGGCATCTTGTAATAGACCACCTTGGGTTCGCGGGCAATGATGTCGGCGCACTGCTCAGGCGTGACAAACGGATTCTTGAAGAAGCTTCCGGCGTTGCCGATCACGGCCGGATCGGGCAGTTTGGCGCGTCGGATCTGCACAACCCAATCGAGGACGGTTTGGGCGCTTGGGATGAGCTCCGGCAACATGTCTGCCCACCGGATATGCTCCTGTTTTAATAGCGCTTCGCGCAGATGTAGTGAAGGCGGGCTGCCAATTTGGCTTAAAAAATCGGCATATTTTCGACTCAGATCGGCATAGGTGAGCTCCGGCCGCCAAGCTTTGGGCAAGGCAAAGCGCACCGCTGTGATCACGGCTTTGCCGAGCAATCCGGTTTGGGTGGCATGCTTAAACACCGAGTCGCGGTAGCCAAACGCGCATTGCGCCGCCTCCAAGGTGAAGCGCTCCCCCGTGTGCAGATTCACCGCTTCCAGGCTGTGAAACCGGTCTTGCAGCTCGACGCCATAGGCCCCAATGTTTTGCACCGGGGTCGCGCCCACACTTCCAGGAATGAGCGCCAGATTCTCCAGGCCCGGCCAGCCCTGCGCCACCGTCCAAGCGACAAATTCATGCCAATTTTCGCCCGCACCCGCTTCCACCACCACCTGCTTGGTCGTTTCGCTGACCAAGCGGCAGCCCATGATCTCGATTTTAAGAACCAGCGGCTTCACATCGCCAGTAAGCACAATATTGCAGCCACCGCCCAAGACGAAAGGCGGGTCGGCCGCGAAGTCGCCCTCGCGGGCCGCCTGCTGCAGATCTTCCACGGTTCGAATGCGCACGAGCCGCTGCGCCTTGGCAATAATGCCAAAGCTGTTGAAGGGCGCAAGAGGCACATTTTTTTCAACAAACATGCCACAATTGTCGCACCTGAAAACTCACCCCTTGCGAGAGCGCCATGCCCAGTTTTGACACCGTTTGCGAACCCAACCTGGTCGAAGTGAAAAATGCGGTCGAAAACGCCGCCAAAGAGATCGCCACGCGCTTTGATTTCAAAGGCACCAGCGCTTCGATTGAGCTCAAAGACAAGGAGATCACCCTGATTGGCGATGCCGACTTCCAGCTTGTACAGATCGACGACATCCTGCGCGCCAAACTCACCAAGCGTAGCGTGGATGTGCGCTACCTGGATGTGGGCGAGAGCCAAAAAATCGGCGGCGACAAGGTCAAGCAGGTCATCAAAGTGCGCGAAGGCATCGCCACAGAAGACAGCAAGAAAATCCAGCGCCTCATTAAAGACAGCAAGATCAAGGTGCAAGCGAGCATCCAGGGCGACGCCGTGCGCGTGACCGGCGCCAAGCGCGACGATCTGCAGGCCGCCATGGCGATGATCAAGAAAGACATGGTGGATATCCCCCTGTCGTTCAATAATTTTAGGGATTGATTTGATTGAGGTGGCCATACCGCCCTTATAAGCAATAGATAGATTGCTG
>JANPAK010000265.1:0-2953 GCA_031429925.1 Variovorax sp. | reverse complement strand
CGCGGCCTTCAATGCCTTCGGGAACGAGCTTGTCGGCATTGGGGTTGCCGGTGCTGCTTTCTTGGAAATAGCGATCGGCGCTGCCTTGTTGCATGGCGCCAATGGAGCCCATGCCACGGTAGCTTTTATAAGAGCGCCCTTGGTAAAGCACGACTTCGCCCGGCGCTTCTTCGGTGCCGGCAAACATGCCGCCCATCATCACGCTGCCTGCGCCTGCGGCGATGGCTTTGGCAATATCGCCGCTATAGCGAATGCCGCCATCGGCAATCAGCGGAATGCCCGAGCCTTTGAGCGCTTTGGCCACGCCATCGATCGCCATGATCTGCGGCACACCCACGCCCGCCACGATGCGGGTCGTGCAGATGCTGCCCGGGCCGATGCCTACCTTCACTGCATCTGCGCCTGCTTCCACCAGCGCCAGCGCGGCTGCGCCGGTGGCAATGTTGCCGCCCACCACATCCACCTGCGGATAATTCTTCTTCACCCAGCGCACGCGCTCGATCACGCCTTTGCTGTGGCCATGCGCGGTGTCCACCACAATCGCGTCCACGCCCGCTTCCACCAGCGCCGCCACGCGCTCTTCCGTGCCCTCGCCCACGCCCACTGCCGCGCCCACGCGCAGCTTGCCTTGGCTATCGCGCGCGGCATTGGGGAAGTTGGTTTGCTTGGTAATGTCTTTGACGGTGATCAAGCCTTTGAGGTGAAACTCATCGTCCACCAAGAGCAGGCGCTCTAAGCGATGTTTGTTGAGCAAAGCTTTCGCGTCTTTGAGCGTGGTGCCCACCGGTGTGGTGATCAAGCGCTCACGCGGCGTCATGATTTGGCTCACAGGCAGCTCCATGCGCGTTTCAAAGCGCAAATCGCGCCCGGTGACGATGCCGACCACTTTGCCGCCATCGACCACCGGGAAGCCGCTCACACCCAGCTGCTCAGACAGCTCAATCACCTGATACACGGTGAACTCAGGCGTGATCACCACCGGATCGCGCAATACGCCCGACTCATGGCGCTTGACCTTGCGCACCTGAGCAGCCTGCTCCTTGGCCGTGAGATTTTTATGAATGATGCCCATCCCGCCTTCTTGTGCCATGGCAATCGCAAGCCGCGCCTCGGTCACGGTGTCCATCGCGGCTGACACCAAGGGCAGATTCAGCTGAATATTGCGTGAAAACCGGGTGGCAAGTGAGGTGTCCTTGGGCAGGACGTCAGAAAAGGCGGGGACGAGCAAAACGTCGTCAAATGTAAGTGCTTTGCCGATCAGGCGCATAAGTGAGCTTCCCAAAAACAGGATTTTACGCAGGTACGACGGTTGCTTTGTATACCAGGCGGTCACTTTGCCGGCGCGAACGGTGCTTGCCACGTTGGCAAATGAAGTCCTTATCGCTACACTATATGCCATGAAGACTAAAGCCATGCTTCTTCGCTTTTTGGCCTTGGCGCTGCTTTCAGCGTGCGTCATTCCGATCGCGCACGCCCAATGGGGCTGGAAAGACAAAGATGGCCGCCGGATTTTCAGCGATCAGCCGCCGCCCTCTGAAATTCCAGAAAAAGACGTCATGCGCCGGCCAGGCAATGTGCGTGCGCCTGTCACGGTTGAAGCCACGGCAGCCGCCAATGCCACCCCAACCAGCAGTACATCAGTAACCACCGCTACGGCGCCGCGCATCAGCGGCAAAGACACAGAGTTAGAAAAGAAGAAAAAAGAAGCTGACGCCAAGCAAGCTGCAATGAAGAAGCTTGAAGCAGACAAGCTCACTGCCGCCCGCACAGACAATTGCGAGCGCGCGAAAAGGGCAAAAAGCACGTTTGATTCAGGTCAACGTTTGGCCATGGTCAACACCCAAGGCCAGCGCGAGATCATGAGCGATGAGGCACGCTCTAGCGAGAGCAAACGCTTGCAGGATGTGATTGCGTCAAACTGCAATTAATGCGGTTGCCGGGATGATTAACCCCTGCTTTTGGTAAGCTACTCCAACATTTTTCCGGCTCCGAGTCTAAAATGTTGCAATGCAGCAAATTCGCTGCGCTTAAGAAATCACCCCATGCTTTACCAAATCTACGAAACGCAGCGCGCCATGATGGAGCCTTTTGCGGAATTTGCGCAAGCCACGGCCAAGCTTTACGCCAACCCAATGAATAGTTTTGGTCAGCTTCCGTTCTCGCAACGCGCAGCGGCTGGGTTTGATTTGATCTATCGCTTGGGCAAAGACTATGTCCGCCCAGAGTTTGGCATCAGAACGGTGGCCATCGAGCACGATGGCGTCACCACCGATGTCGCTATTCACGAGCGGGTAGAAATCAATAAGGCGTTTTGCGAACTGCGTCGGTTCAAGCGTTTTTCAGATGACCCCGCAACACTGACTCGCATCAAAGGCCAGCCAGCGGTGCTGATCGTCGCGCCCTTGTCGGGGCATTACTCCACCTTACTGCGCGATACCGTGCGCAGCATGCTGCAGGATCACAAGGTCTTTATCACAGATTGGAAGAACGCTCGCACCGTGCCCATGACAGAAGGCACGTTCTCGCTCGACGATTACGTCAATTATGTGCAAGAGTTTCTACGCCATTTGCTGGCGCAATACGGCGAATGCCATGTGATCAGTGTTTGTCAACCCACGGTGCCGGTGCTCGGGGCAGTGTCTTTGATGGCTTCGCGCGGTGAGAAACTGCCGCTGTCCATGACGATGATGGGCGGCCCCATCGATGCGCGCAAATCGCCCACAGCGGTGAATAACTTAGCGATGCAGCGCAGCTATGAATGGTTTGAAAACAACGTGGTTTATCGCGTGCAGCAGAATTTCCCTGGCGCAGGGCGCATGGTGTACCCCGGATTTTTGCAACACACGGGCTTTGTGGCGATGAATCCAAGCAATCATGCCTAAAGCCATTGGGATTACTTCAAAGACTTGATCAAAGGCGACGATCGCAACGTGGACGCCCATCGCAAGTTTTA
>JANPAK010000264.1:0-4233 GCA_031429925.1 Variovorax sp. | reverse complement strand
GCGCGAATCCGGGCTGCGCGCGATTCTCAACTTCGGGCACACCTTCGGCCATGCGATTGAGTCGGGGCTGGGTTTCGGCGCCTGGCTTCATGGCGAAGGCGTGGGCTGCGGCATGGTGATGGCGGCGCATTTGTCGCAGAGGCTGGGCACGGTGGATGTGGCTTTTGTGCAGCGGCTCACGCGCTTGATTGAGCGGGCGGGCTTGCCAACGCGCGCGCCTACGCTGCCACTGGAGGGCTCTGCGGATGTGGCGGCGCGTTACTTGCAGCTCATGCGCGTGGACAAAAAGGCCGAAGCGGGTGAAATCCGCTTCATCACCATCGACCCACCCGGCCGCGCCACCCTGCGCACCGCGCCAGACGAGATGGTGCGCGAGGTGATCGCAACTTGCATGGCGCTGTAGTTGCTATACATTAGATAGCATCTTGCGCAAGATCTATAAGGGCTAGATGCCAGTTTTCCTTAAAAAATGCACGCTTTGAAGCCCTACGCCACCCAATCTGAGCGCATGCGCGGCCGACGCTATGCGGAAAAGCCTTCGGGCGCTTCCAACGAGCATCGCTCGGATTTCCAGCGCGATCGGGATCGCATCGTTCACTCCACCGCGTTTCGCCGATTGGTTTACAAAACGCAGGTGTTTCTGAACCACGAAGGCGATTTGTATCGCACCAGCATGACGCATTCGCTAGAAGTGGCGCAGCTCTCGCGCTCCATGGCGCGGGCGCTGGGCTTGGATGAAGACTTGGTGGAAGCCATGGCCCTCGCGCATGATCTGGGCCACACGCCATTTGGCCATGCGGGTCAAGACGCGCTGAATGCCGCCCTGCGCGAGCTGAGCCCCGGCCATGGCGGCTTTGAGCACAATTTGCAAAGCCTGCGGGTGGTGGATTCTTTGGAGGAGCGCTACCCTGATTTTGATGGCCTGAACCTCACGCTGGCCACGCGTGAAGGCATCTTGAAGCACTGCTCGGCGAAAGATGCTCAGCGGCTGGAGGCGCTAGAGCCTGGCGGTGTGGCGCATCGCTTCATTGCCAAGCAGCAGCCTTCTCTTGAAGCGCAGCTGGTCAACCTGGCAGATGAGATGGCTTACAACGCGCATGATATTGACGACGGCGTACGCTCGGGTTTGATTGAGATGGAGGCTTTGCGCGAGCTCTTGATGTTTGAACGCTTTCATGCACAAGTGCGATCTGAGTATCCGACGCTGCACAGCCGCAGATTCCTGTCGGAAATCATTCGTAGACTCCTTTCTGCCCAAGTGTTTGACGTGATCGATGCCACGCGCCGCTCTTTGCAGACGAATCGCATCGAAACGGAGGCCGACGTGCGGCTCGCCCCAGCGGTGGTGCACTTCTCCCCGGAGGTGGCAACGCAGGTGCAACACATCAAGCGCTGGCTGTTTGCCAATTTGTATCGACATGACCAAGTCGCCTCAAAAGCCGATGAAGCCCGGCAGGTGGTTCGAGAGCTTTTTATAGCGTATCAAGCCGAGCCTGAGCGCCTGCCTGAAGCCTATGCAAAGCAAGCCCATCTTCCGCGTGCGATTGCTGATTACATTGCTGGTATGACCGATCGTTTTGCATTGCGTGAGCATGTAAAATTGTTTGATGGGAATCAAAAATTGAGTCGCGTGCCATGAGTTTTCTGAACCAATTGAAGAGTCAGGCCACGCAGTTGCGCGATCAGCAAACTGGCGCTGTCCAAGACCTAGTAGCCATCACCAAAACCACGGAAATGATCAGCGTGTCGGCGTTGAAATACCTGCAAGATCTCTGCACCCAACTGAATATCATCAAGCCGCCGGCGGCGGGGCGCTATTCGCTGGATGGAAAAGCGGCGTTTCCTCAGATGCAGATGCTTAATTTCCGCTGCGATTCGCGCAAGAAGATGCATCGCGGTCAGGAAATGTTTGAATATATTGGGGTCGCTTGGGATTTAATGCCGGTCACCGGTCAAGTCGCCCGTCACAGCGTGACCGTGAATTTTCCGCCCGATCTGGAGCGGGTCGCCCAGCGTATCTCTTACGGACAAATCAAGCACGAGCGCAAAGATATTCGCCATCCTGAGACCAACAAACTCCAAGCCTACGTGTTTGAATACCAAACCCAATCGCGCGGCAGCGTTAACGTCACGCCCGATCAAGACACCGGCCAGATCGCCTTCCGCTTGGTCAACACCGAAGAATTCGCCGTCAACAATATCACCTACCCTGCGGCGCAAGTCACCTCCGGCCTGCTCGACGAGCTGGCCAAACGCATCGTTGGACAGCAAAGCCGCTTCGTTTAGGAGATTAATTGGGGTCGATTAATTGGGGTCACGATTAATTGGGGTCAGATCACAATTAATCTGCGTTAGACTGCCGCAATGGCACGTCTTCCCCGCCTGTGCATCGCAGGCCATACCTACCATGTGATTCAGCGCGGCAACAATCGGCAACCGATTTTTGCATCCGACGCTGATCGGCGCGACATGCTGCATTTGTTGCTCGAGGCCTCCCGGCAGCATGCCGTAGCGATCCATAGCTACGTGTTGATGGATAACCACCTGCATTTGCTCCTCACGCCAAGCAGTGCAGACGGTCTATCGAGCATGATGCAGCAAATGGGGCGCAGCTACGTGCGCCATTTCAATCAACGCCAAGGCCGCAGCGGCACCTTGTTTGAAGGGCGCTTTCGCAGCGCCTTGGTTCAAACCGAGCGCTACCTTTTCGCCTGCATGGCCTATATTGACCTGAACCCGGTACGCGCCGGCATGGTGAGCGAGCCCCAAGACTATGCTTGGAGTAGTCATCGGCATTACGTTGGGGTGCAAAGCGATCATCTGGTGACACCCCACCCGCACTTTTTCAGTTTAGGCAACACGCCTTTCTCTCGCGAGCGGGCCTACAAAGAGCTTGTGGATACAGGTGTGGCACAGGAATTGCGTCAACGGGTGACAGATACTTTGCTCAAAAACCACGCTTTAGGCGATCCTGCGTTCATTACGCAGTTGGAGCGAAAAACCGAGCGGCGCTGGCAGGCCTCAAAAGCTGGGCGGCCCTTGGGTTCGATGAAGAAAACCCAAAGCATTGGATAAAGTCAGACATTGTTCTGTCCCCAATTAATTTCTATCTTCACTTGAAGTTGAATTAATTGTGATCTGACCCCAATTAATTTGTCGCTGAGCCATGCTGCGGCGCAATACAATCACAATCCCTTATTGAGATTGGAGAGACCCATGGGTGCTCTAGACAAAGAAATCGCCGCCGCCGCTTTAAACGGTATGTATATGCCCTCGCAAGAGAAAGATTCTTGCGGCGTGGGCTTTGTGGCTCATATCAAAGGCGCAAAGTCGCACGCGATTGTGCAAAACGGCTTGAAGATTCTTGAAAATCTCGATCACCGGGGCGCGGTGGGGGCCGATGAGCTTTGCGGCGATGGCGCAGGCATCTTGATTCAGTTGCCCGACGATTTTTACCGCGAAGAAATGCTCAAGCAAGGCCTTGAGCTTCCGGCGCAGGGTGAATATGGCGTAGGCATGATTTTCTTGCCGAAAGAGCACGCCTCCCGCTTGGCTTGCGAGCAAGAGCTTGAGCGCGCCGTGAAGGCGGAAGGCCAAGTCGTGCTGGGTTGGCGCGATGTGCCGGTCAACAAGACCATGCCGATGTCGCCCTTTGTGCGCGAAAAAGAGCCGATCATTCGTCAGATTTTCATTGGCCGGGGTGCAGACATCACCGTGCCCGATGCGCTGGAGCGCAAGCTGTATGTGATTCGCAAGACGGCCAGCGCTGCGATTCAAAATCTCGGCCTCAAACACAGCAAAGAGTACTACGTGCCCAGCATGAGCTGCCGCACGATGGTCTACAAAGGCTTGCTCTTGGCCACGCAAGTGGGCGAGTACTTCCTGGATCTGCAAAACCCCAAATGCATTTCGGCCCTGGCCTTGGTGCATCAGCGCTTCTCCACCAATACCTTCCCCGAGTGGCCCCTCGCCCACCCGTATCGCTATGTGGCACACTTCGGCGAAATCAACTCCGTTCGCTGCAACTTCTACTGGATGCGCGCGCGCGAAGGCGTGATGAAATCGCCCGTGCTCGGCGACGATCTTACTGACGCTGACCCAGGTGCCGGTGGCGAGTTTGAAATCTTCTGCCACCCGGCCATCGAACAGAAGGCCCTTGCCGGGATCGGCCGGGTCGGCAAGCTTGAGCGCGTCGCCCATCTTGTAGAAGCCCTCTTCATCAAAGGCCGCAGC
>JANPAK010000263.1:0-3855 GCA_031429925.1 Variovorax sp. | reverse complement strand
AGCAATCGCGGTCCTTCCGGGGCCTTTTCATCGCCATACGACGGCACCGGGAACCAGCCGTTGGCAATTCCGCCGGCCAGCACTTGAAATGAGTTCAAGCGCTGCACGTCTCTGGGCAGCGCCACGTTGATCGTGTAGCGCTGGATGACTCTGGCCTGCACCTCCGGCCTGAGAAACTCCACCGTTCGGAAGAGGAAAAACGTCGTCAGCGCGGCATTGAGGACGAACCAGGCGGTGTCGACTGCCGCCCAGCCAGGAAGCCATGCCGTTCCCCATGTGCTCAACATCAGGTACTGGACGCCCATCACGACAACCAAGCCTAGCGAGGACAGACCCGCTGCAAGTCCGCCCGAATCGAGCATGTAGAGGTGAATGAAGGCCTCCGCCGCCGGCCTGCGCTGCAGGTAGACAGCAACGAAGGAGATCACGATCGGGTAGACCAGCGCAGCCAGCGTCGCCTGGATGGTCCACACAGCGGAGAAGTGGGCCAGTTGTTCTTCGGCCTCCCACTTGAGCCAGGCGGGGGCGAACCAGTCCTGTGGAAGCACAGCTGCCAACACCAGTAGCGCTATCTGCAAAGCCAGCAGCGAGAAAGCAAGCCGCAAAGGATGCTCGCCCGCGAACAGCAGATCTCGCTCCAACTTGGACAGCGCCAGTCGGCGCCTGCAGTTGTTTTGCGCAAACCACGCTTCCTCGTCGCGCAGCGTTACCTTGCGGACGGACCACGGAGTACGAAACAATTCTCTAAGTAGACGGATGGCGTGCATCAATGCGAGCTTACGATAATTATTGGCGCTTCCGCGATTACCGATAACGTTGAAAGTTTTGTCGGTAAGCGTCCACCCCAAGAGAACGACAGCATACGAGTTCGTTGAATCGTTTCATATCAAAGACCCCCGAGTGTTGCCGCCGACGCTATGTTGATCCGCTTCGAGATGGGCGTGAAAAAATGAAGGCTTTCCCGGTCGGGCGCGGCCAACCATGTCATCACCGCTACAAAAGATGGCAGCTCGGGTTGCCATGCACAGAGCGCCCGCAGGAAAGCCCTCGGATTTTTCAGGCACGTCTCGCGGCAGGCGAGCGGGTTGTGTGAAACAAGCGCGGTGAGCGCCTAAAGCTCATGCGAATACACGATAAACCCCGCATGCTTGGCGAGTTTGTCGTAGAGGGCGCGGCCGCTGGTGTTGGTGGTTTGGGTGGTCCAGTAAACGCGGCTGCTGCCACGCTCGCCAGCGGCGGCGTACACGGCTGCAATGAGGTCTGCGGCGATGCGTTGGCCGCGATGCGGGGGAGGGCGTTGGGGTCTTGCAGGTAGCACACGTCATGCAGCCGCGTGGTGCTGCGGTGAAACAGGTAGTGCACCAGGCCAACGAGCTGCTCGCTCCCAGCTTGGCTTGACGCATCTCGCGCCGTGGCCACCAAGGCATGCACGGGCTCGCCGCTGTCAAAAAAGCGCCGCCAAGTGGCCTGCGTGATCTGATCGGGCAGCGCAGTCGCGCCTTCGCGGCCATAGAAAGCGTTGTAGCCGTCCCAAAGCAGCTTCCAAGCCGCAAAGTCGCTGGGCTGGATGGGGCGAATGCTGATGTGTGGCGGCATGGGGTGGCTGGCTTTAGGCGGTATTTACTATGCTTCTGATAGCACTCTGCACAAATTTTATAACGGGTGGCGGCTGATTTGGCTTGAAATTGGCGCCGATGCCATCAGCCGGCAGTTTTGAGCGAAATTGACATCTAGCCGGCATGGATGCTGCGTAGGGTGCTATTGAATTGAGAGCGGGTCGATGCGAGGTAAGCGGATTGAGGGTGTTGCTTGAGGTTTAAGGTCGCAATTTGCGACCTTAAACCTAGGGTCGGGCGGTTGCCGGCGGGGTTTGGGGCTCGCGGTTTGAGTGCAAAATCCATCTAACGAAGATTTCTTGAACGCTCGCCCCATGATCCTGCCCAACAAACTCAGCATCCTTGACCAAATCGAGTTGGCCAAGGCGGAAGAGAAAATCAGCAAGCAAAAAGCCAAGCAGCTTTTTGACTCAGGGGATATGGGCCGCATCGAAGTGGGCAGCTTTGCCGGGCTTTGCGCCATTCATGCGTATCTGTTTGGCGAAATTTACGACTTCGCAGGCAAGCTGCGCGAAGTCAATATCGCGAAAGGCAATTTCCGATTTGCGCCGCTGATGTATTTGGAGCAATCTTTAAAACATATCGACAAGATGCCGCAGGGCTACTTCGATCAGATCGTTGAAAAATACGTAGAGATGAATGTGGCGCACCCGTTCCGTGAGGGCAATGGCCGCGCCACGCGCATTTGGCTTGATCTCATGTTCAAGCAAGAGATTCAGCAAGTGGTGGATTGGACTCGCGTTGACAAAGAAGAATACCTCTCTGCAATGCAGCGCAGCGTGGTGAAGGATCTTGAAATCAAAGCCTTGCTCAAGGCCGCTTTAACCGATCAAATCAATGATCGCGAGCTGTACATGAAGGGTATCGATGTCAGCTACTACTACGAAGGCTACAGCGAATTCAAGACGGATGAGCTGTAGATTTGTATTGAACGGGCAGTGTTGACGAATGAAGGTCAAGGTGATGACGATGAAAGTTGAAACGGATTTTTCCGAAGGTGTTCGCGGCAAATTCCACAAGAGCGGCGCGCGCCTGATTCCCCCCGTGCGGCTAGATCCGCAAGTACTGAGTTTTCTGGCTGATCGTGCGCAGGCCAAGGGCATGACGATCAATGAATTGCTTAACGCGCTCTTGAAGAAGGATATTGAGCTGATTCAAGCAGGTTGAAAGCGCTGCGCGTGAGCTTCGTCGCCTCAGAGCGGCGCACGCCGCGCAACCCGTGCGCATCGAGCGGATTCAGAAGAGTTTTGCGCAGGTGGCGCTTTGAGGTCGCAAATTGCGACTTCAAGTTTGATAGCGCGCTGCTCAGATTCCATGCAGTCTAGGGGCTGATTTGGCTTAAAAATGTGGGTGTTCTGAGAGGTGAAATCGTTCGGATTTTTGGAGAAATTGGCATCTAGCCCACGTGAATACTGCGCAGAATGCTATTGAATTAAGAGCTGAATGACGCGCTACGCGCTGCGCGAATGCTGCGCCACATACTCGCGCAGCGCGCCGTCCATGCGCGATTGCCAGCCAACGCCTGTGGATTTGAAATAGGCTAGCACCTCGGGGCTGTAGCGCACGGAGACCAGTTGCTTCGTGCTGCTTGATTTAGGCCGCCCGCGCAGAGCTTTCATCGGCACCATGGCTGCGAGCTGCTTGGGCGTGAGCGGCTGCGCATCAGGGTCACTTTTGGCGGCGGCTGTGATGGCTTTGTCCTCTTGCACGGTGGGCATGAGGATGGGCGGGCGCTTAAGTTGTTTGGACATAGTGTTTCACCTCTCGACGATTGGCGCGGCGCAGGCTGATGACCCTGCGCACCTCGCCACGATCTACAAATGCCACGTAGTACAGGATGCCAGTTTGCGGAGCCAGTGCGATCATGCGCGCCTCGCCATACTCAAACCGCTCATCAACCCACACCAACGCAGCTTCCCAATCCAGTTCGCCCGCCAGCGAGAGCGACACCCCGTGCTTGGCTTGATTTGCCGAGTCTTTCGAGGGATCGAACTGAATTTGCATTGATTTATTGTAGCTACGTTAAATTAAGTCGTCAAATGACTTTGCGTGATCTCATCGGGCAGAGCAGTCGCGCCTTCGCGGCCATAGAAGGCGTTGTAACCATCCCAGAGCGGCGTCCAAGCGGCAAAGTCTGTGGGCTGAATGGGGCGGATAGTGATTTGGGGCGAGTCATTGCTGATCCATTCGGCGTGAACTTGGTTGCGGCCTAATCAACCCGCAGCACCTCAAACTGCTG
>JANPAK010000262.1:0-26512 GCA_031429925.1 Variovorax sp. | reverse complement strand
GGCAGCAAGGCGCTGGGCGTGGCGGCGAAGATGCTGGTCTTCATCGTGCTGGTGGCCAGCTACGACCTGCTGCTGGGCTACACCGGCATCGTGAGCTTTGCGCACACGATGTTTTTCGGTATTGGTGCCTATGGTGTGGCGATTTCCAGCTACAGCTGGGGCCCGACCTGGGGCTCCTTGGCCGCTGGCATCTCGATCGCTTTGGTGCTCTCGTTCTTGCTGTCGCTGCTGATCGGTTTGTTTTCGCTCAGAGTCAGAGCCATCTTCTTTGCCATGATCACGCTGGCGGTAGCCGCAGCCTTTCTCACGCTGGCCTCCCAGCTTTCCGATCTCACCGGTGGCGAGGATGGCTTGAGCTTTAAGCTGCCCGAAGCCTTGATGCCATCGACGCTGTGGCTGGCAGAGCCTGTGCTGGGCGTGGTGATCGATGGGCGATTGATCACGTATTACTTGCTGTTAGTGGCCTGCGCCGTCTTGTTTCTGGCATTGCTGCGGATTGTGAATTCGCCCTTTGGCCGGGTGTTGCAGGCGATCCGGGAAAACGAGTTTCGCGCAGAGGCGATCGGCTACCGTGTGGTGGTGTATCGCACCATCTCGAGCGTGCTCTCAGCGTTGTTTGCTTGTTTGGCGGGCTGCATGTTGGCGCTTTGGTTGCGCTACAACGGGCCAGACACGTCCTTGTCGTTTGAAATCATGATGGATGTGCTGTTGATTGTCGTCATCGGTGGCATGGGCACAATGTATGGCGCGATCATTGGCGCCGTGCTCTTTTTGGTGGCGCAGGGCTATTTGCAAGCGTTGCTTAAATTAGGCAGCGAGGCCACGAGCGCGGTACCCGTGCTGTCAGCACTGCTCTCGCCCGATCGCTGGCTGCTTTGGCTGGGCTTGCTGTTCGTGTTGTCGGTGTATTACTTTCCGACGGGTGTGGTGGGCCGCCTGCGTGAGCGCCAGCTTCGCAAGGGGGCTGCCGTATGAGCGTAGCGGTTCAATCCAAGTATCTGCGCTGCTTGGATCGCGAGATCCATTTCATGGATTGGGGCATGCAGGGCGCACCGGTGGTGGTGGCCTGGCATGGCTTGGCGCGCACCGGCCGCGATATGGATGAACTGGCGCAACATCTTGCGGCCCAAGGCTACCGCGTGATTTGCCCCGACACGATTGGGCGCGGCTTGAGTCAATGGAGCCCGCAGCCGGATGTGGAGTATCAGCTGTCGTTTTATGCGCAGTTGGCCACGAGCTTGCTCGATCAGTTGGGTGTGGAGCGATGCGATTGGGTGGGCACATCGATGGGCGGCGCGATCGGCACCGTATGCGCGGCGGGCCCGCTCAAAGGCCGGATCCGCCGCTTGGTGCTCAATGACAATGCGCCAGAGTTGGCGCAGGCAGCCATTGAGCGCATTCGTTCGTATGCGGGCCAGCCGCCAGCGTTTGAATCGGTGCTCGAGCTCGAGGCTTTTTTCCGCACCGTGTATGAGCCCTACGGCTGGCTTAGCGATGCGCAGTGGCGCCGCCTGACGGAGACCTCCACCCGGCGCTTGCCCAACGGCAAAGTCACGCCGCATTACGACCCCGCGATGGTGCAGCAATTCATCGTGCATCCTGATGACTACTTGATCTGGTCGCACTACGACGCGATTGACATCCCTATGCTGTGTTTACGCGGCGAGCGCTCGGATTTGGTCAGCCGTGAAGTGGTCGCGGCCATGCGCACACGCGGGCCCGGTGCGCGCGGGCTGCTGGAAGTATTGGAAATCGCAGGCTGCGGCCATGCACCCGCGCTGAACGTTCCCGCGCAATGCCTAGCGGTGCTGCAGTTTTTGCAGAAGTGAGCTGAACGCGTAACGCTCACGCGGAGGCTGCTGCATGCGACGCGCTTTAGCGGTCTGTTAGCCACGCCCAACAAAGGGCATCTGCGTAGCCATCACGGTGGTAAACAGAATATTGGCAGACAAAGGCAACTCAGCCATCGTCATAAAAGTTTGTACCACCGCAGACATATCCATCACCGGTTCGGGTTTGAGGCTGCCATCAGGTTGTGGTACGCCTTTTGCCATTTTGGTCGTCATGTCGGAAGCCACATTGCCGATATCGATTTGCCCCACAGCAATGGAGAAAGCGCGGCCATCGAGCGAGGCGGCGCGGGTGAGGCCGCTGATGGCGTGCTTGGTGGCGGCATAAGCGCTCGCGCCGGGGCGGGGCACGTGGGCTGAGATGGAACCGTTGTTGATGATCCGGCCACCTTGGGGCTTTTGATCTTGCATCATCTTGAAGGCGTGTGAGAGGCAATAAAACGCGCCGTTCAAATTGATATCTACCATGCGCCGCCAATCATCGCCACTCATATCACCGGGCAACGTGAAGGGTAAAGACATGCCCGCATTGTTAAACAAAAGATCCAAGCGGCCGTAGCGCTTGGCAATCGCCTCAAACAGCGATTGCACTTCGCTTTCTTTTGATAAATCGGTGGGCATGGCGTAGGCGGTGGAGCCGTGCTCACCAGCCGCGACAATAGCCTCTTGCAAGGCATCGGCGCGGCGACCCACCAAGATGACTTTCCAGCCGCGTGCGAGTAAAGCATGCGCACATGCGCGCCCAATGCCCGAGCTAGCGCCAGTGACTAAAGCGATTTTTTCCATGATGATGGGTAATTTGGGAAGATAAATAGGGGCACGGACAAAGGCTCGCATCATCCGCGATGGATTGATTTAGGTTTTTAAATCGTTGTGCGCGACAGTACCTGACATCGACGCCAAGTACAAGCCCGGCAGAATAAGCGCTGCGCCAATCGCGTGATACGCATACACGGATTCGCCCAGCACCGCCCATCCCAGCAAAGCACCGTAAAGCGGCCCCATGTATAGCGCCATCGCTGTGCGAGCGGCACCGAGCGCTTTTTGCGCGCTGCTATAGGCCCAGTAGGCGAGTGCGCCTGGAAGCAGGCCAGAGACAACGATCAAGGCAAAGGATTTCCAGCCCCACAGCGTTTGCGTCAGTGGCAAGCCACTCATGGCTTCGATCACAGTAAAGGGCAGCAACACGACGCAGCCGCCTATGGCAGTGAGCACGAGCCGCGCCATCGGTGAAAAATCAGTTGGCCATTTTTTCATGAGCAGCGCATAGGCTGCCCAACTGAACGCGCAGGCCACAATCCAAAGATCACCCGGCACGAAGCGCACCGACAGTAGGTCGCCCCACTGCCCTTTGATCACCACATGCACCAAGCCGGCCATTGCCAAGCCAATGCCCAGCCACTGGATGCCGCGCAGCTTTTCATGCAGCCACACCGAGGCGCAAAGCACGATGAAGGCGGGCGAGAGCGAGTAGATCAGGGCGATGTTGGTGGCGCTGGTCGAGCGTGCGCCGATATACACCCATGCACCGCAAATCCACATCCCCAGGGCGCCGAGCACGAGGTAATGCCAAGCGTTTTTCAAAATCAGATGCCGCTTGGCTTTGAGCTCGTCAAACGCAAAAATGCCCAGCACGCAAGCCGCCAGAAGCCAGCGCCCCAGGGCCAGCATATGCGGCGCAATTTCGCCGGGGGCCGTGCGGGCCACCAAATAATTGGCTGACCAGAGGGCGGGCGTGAGCAAAAGCAGGGCCATGGCCCAACGCGGGGAGATATGAGGTGTCATGAGGAGGGCAGGCGCGGCATCAGCGCTTGAATCAGTTGTACGGCTAATGGGCCAGCAAAGTCTTTCACGAATTTCGGGAAATCAACGTGGGCGCTATCGTCGGCTGTGTCGGAAATGCTTCTCACGGCGACAAAGGGGATGCTGTAATCATGGCAAACCTGCGCCATGGCTGCTCCTTCCATCTCGACGCACAGGGCATCGGGTAGCGCTGCCCGCAAGCTTTGCACTTCGCTCGCGCTGCTGACGAAGCGGTCGCCGCTGATGATCAGGCCGCGATAGATTTTTGTGGCATTTGAGGCATCAGCCCTTTTAAATACTGCGTGGATTGCTTCCAAAATAATAGCAACTAAGACGGCGTCCCCACGAAATCGACTGATCCCGGTGTAAGGGATTTCATAGCGCGGAAACAGCGGCGAGGCGTCCATGTCGTGTTGCAGGTATTCGTCTCCGACGACCACATCGCCGACGTTGACGCCATTGGCAACGGCGCCGGCAACTCCCGTGAAAACAATGCGCTGAACCTTGTGGCGCTCTATCAGCATCGCCGCCGTGGTTGCTGCGGCGACTTTGCCAACACCAGCGAGCGCCAATATCACCGGCCTACCGTCAATCCAGCCCTGCTCAATCGTACGAGGGGTTTGGGCTGAATGACTGGGGCGGGCGAGGAGGTGAATCAGGCCGGTTTGCTCTTCCGGCAGGGCGCTGACGATGGCGGTGGTCATGCAAGGAGTTTACTTGCCAGCTAGATACCGGTTCAAAAACCGAGCGCAAAGCAAAAAAGTACTAAAAAATCAAGGGTTACTACTATATTAATCAATCGATTGATTAAATTCGAGTAGGATAGCGCCATGCAAACTTCTGCCGCCCAAGACTCGACCGCGAGCCCACAAGCCCCTGCTTCGCCCGGCCGGGCTGTGGAGCCCAATGATTCGCGCCAACGCTTGCTCCAAGCGGCGCTGCGCTGCTTCGCCGAGCATGGGTTTGAAAAAACCTCCACGCGCATGATTGCCGATGCGGCGCAGGCCAATGTGGCGGCGATTCGCTACTACTTTGGCGATAAGGCTGGCATCTACCGCGCGGCATTCATTGAGCCGATGGGCCAGCCGCAAGACGATATTGCCTTGTTTGACGATCCCAAGCTCACGCTGGAGGAGGCGCTGCGGGGTCTGTACAGCGGCTTCATTGAGCCACTCAAAATGGGTGAACTGGTGCAGCTGTGCACCAAGCTGCATATGCGCGAGATGGTCGAGCCCACGGGCCTCTGGCAACAAGAGATTGATCACGGCATCACGCCCTATCACAAGGCTTTGGTGAAGGTGCTCTGCCGTCATCTCGCGATCACAGAAGAAGACGATGATGTGCATCGCTTGGCTTTGTGCATCGTGGCGCAAGCCGTCTTTTTGTACATGGGTCGAGACGTCTTGCTGGCGGTGCGTCCAGGCTTGGTGGATAACCGGGTTGCTTTGGATGTGATGAACACACGCTTGACGCAATACGCCATGGCTTTGGTGCAAGCCGAACAGACGCGCCGCAAAACGGAACAGATATTGAAGGGAACAACGACATGAGATGGAAATTGAGTGCATTCGCCCTCGCGCTGCCGCTGCTGGCAGCTTGCGCCGGCCCGGTGCAGATGCCGGATGCCCAGCAGGTGCAAAGCGATGCAAAGCCGGGCCCAGCAGCGGCGTGGCAAACGCCATTGCCGCATGGCGGCAGCACGGCGCAGTTAGTCAATTGGTGGACCCAACTCGGCGATCCGCTTTTTAATGAACTGATGCAGGCCGCGCAGCAAAGCAGCGCGACACTGGCCGCTGCCCTGACCCGCGTTGCACAAGCTCGCACCGGGGTGGCGCGCGCCGACGATGCGATATCGCCAAACCTCTCGCTGAACGCACAAGCCAGCCGTGGTGTTCAAGCACCCAAAGCGCCACCAGCGAGCTCGCTGAGCATCGCGGCGCAGGCCTCTTGGGAGATCGATCTATGGGGTAGCAACCGCGCCGCCTTGAGCGCTGCACAGTTGCGCTCACGTGGCGCAGAGTTGGGGTGGCACGAGGCTCGCGTGGCGGTTGCCGCCGAAATGGCATCGACCTATATGGCCTATCGCTATTGCGAAAGCTTGCTGACCCTTTTGCAACGCGACGCGGCTTCGCGCGACGAAACCGCTCGGCTCGCAGAGCTCACCGCCAAGGCGGGGTTCTCAGCGCCAGCAACGGCGCAATTGGCTCGCGCCAGCAGCTTTGATGCCGCCAATTCCATCACCGCCATGCAAGCGCAATGCGATGCGCAAATCAAGGCGCTGGTTGCCCTGAGCGGTTTACCGGAGGCAGGCTTGCGCGAGAAATTAAAGGCAAATCGGGCGGCAGCCGAGAGATTGCCTGCGCAAAGCGCTCTGTTTTCAATAGCAACTGCCGTGACCCAGGTGCCAGCGCAGTTGCTCGCCCAGCGCCCCGATATCGCCGCAGCTCAGCAAGAGGTCACGGCCGCAGCACTTGATATCAAGACCGCGGATGCGCGCCGCTATCCCACGCTCAGCCTGAACGGCAGCATCGGCGTGGCCAGCAGTCGCCAGCTCGGCTTCACCAGCGATGGCATGACCTGGGGTCTTGGCCCCGTTGCTTTGAATCTGCCGCTGACGAATCAGGATGTCACGCGCAGCAACACGCAAGCCGCGGTGGCAGCCTACGCTGAAGCCGTGAAGACTTTGCAAGCCAAGGCGCGCCAAGCCGTGCGCGAGGTCGAAGAAGGCTTGGTCAATTTGAATGCCGCCAATGTGCGGGGCGGGCAAACCAAGGCCGCCGCCGAGGGCTACGGCGCATCGCTGGCCGCCACGCAAGCGCGATACCGAGCGGGTTTGGCAAGTTTGGTTGAGCTGGAGGATGCTCGCCGCACAGCGCTGTTTGCCCAGCAAAACCAACTGAACGTGGAGCGAGATCGCATCGCCGCTTGGATCAGCCTGTACCGCGCCACAGGGGGCGGTTGGCAGCCCGATACCCCCATCAACGCCGCGTTGACCAGCCCGCTCGTCAAGCAGCCCTGACATCGCGCAGACCCCATGCACACCCATTTCAAACTGGATTCGATCAACATGAACTTCACACAAAAACCGATCGCTATCGCTTTGATAGCATTTGGCGCAATTTCCATCGGGGCTATTGGCCTGTTTTCATCTCAAACGCAGGCCCAAAGCACGCCCGCTGCGGCGCCGGCAGCGAAAGCCGCCTTGAGCGTGAGCAGCGTGAGCCCCACATCCGCCAACCTCGCCATGAAATTGGCGGCCAATGGATCAGTCGCCGCTTGGCAGGAGGCCAGTATTGGTGCGGAGGTCAATGGGCTCAAGCTCACCGAGGTGCGGGTCAATGTGGGTGATGCGGTGCGCAAGGGCCAAGTGCTTGCCACCTTCGCTTCAGAAACCGCACAAGCAGAATTGCTGCAGGTGCAGGCTTCGTTGGCTGAAGCGGAGGCATCGGCATTTGCGGCCAGCGCTGATGCGCAGCGCGCCGCCACGCTCAAGGACACGGGCGCACTGTCGGCCACGCAGATCGCTCAATTCAATACGCAAGAAGCCACCTCCAAAGCACGCGTGCAAGCGGCGAAGGCGCAAGTGACTGCTGCACAGGTGCGCCTGAAGAATGCGCAATTGACTGCGCCAGACAACGGCATTATTTCTGCAAGAAACGCCACGGTCGGCTCAGTGGTGGGCGCTGGCGCGGAATTGTTCCGCATGGTCAGGCAAGGCCGCTTGGAGTGGCGCGCGGAAGTTACCAGCAGCGAGATTGGCAAGATCAAGTTGGGCGCGTTGGTGAGTGTTACGGCGGCCAGCGGCGCCACGGTCAACGGGAAAGTGCGAATGATCGCGCCAACCGTCGATCCCGTCACGCGCAACGCCTTGGTTTACGTTGATATCCCTGCCAACCCCGGCGTTCTGGCCGGTATGTACGCCAAAGGCGAGTTCGCACTGGGCCAGCAAAACGCACTCACCTTGCCGCAGCAAGCGCTGGTATTGCGCGATGGCTTCACCTATGCGATGCGGATTGAGCCCAACAACAAAGTAAGCCAAGTGAAATTGCAAACCGGCAAACGCAATGGGGATTTGGTGGAAATTCTCTCGGGAGCAAAAGCGGGTGAAAAATTCGTGGCCTCAGGCGCAGCATTTTTGGCCGACGGCGATACCGTCAAGGTCGTGGCCAAGTAAGCCGTCAAAGGAAAAATCATGAACGTTTCCGCTTGGTGCATACGCAATCCGATTGCCGCCATCATGTTTTTTGTGATGCTGTGCTTTGCCGGCATCTTGGGCTACCAAAACATGAAGGTACAAAACTTTCCTGATTTGGATGTGCCCAACATCATCATCACCGCCAGCTTGCCCGGCGGCTCGCCCGCTCAGCTGGAGACCGAGGTAGCGCGCAAGATTGAAAATTCGATTGCTGCTTTGGCGGGCTTGAAGAATATCTATACCAAGGTGCAAGATGGCGTGGTCACGATCACGGCCGAATTCCGTATTGAAAAATCCACCCAGGAAGCGCTGGATGAGACGCGCTCCGCCGTACAGCAAGTGCGCTCGGATTTACCAGCGGATTTGCGCGACCCCATTGTGAGCAAGGTCAACATCTCCGGCGGCGCGGTGCTGGCCTACACGATTGCCATTCCTTCGATGGACGATGAGGCTGTGAGCTGGTTTGTGGACGACACAATCACGCGCCGTCTGCTCGCTGTTGCCGGTGTGGGCTCGGTCAGCCGCGTGGGTGGTGTGAACCGCGAGGTACGCATCACGCTCGATGCAGGCAAGATGCAATCGTTGGGCGTGAGTGCGGCGACTGTGTCGCGCCAGTTGCGTGATGTGCAGATGGAGACAGCGGG
Organism: Variovorax sp.; assembly: GCA_031429925.1. Classification (GTDB taxonomy): domain Bacteria; phylum Pseudomonadota; class Gammaproteobacteria; order Burkholderiales; family Burkholderiaceae_C; genus JANMDU01. Next base: position 18,020 of record JANPAK010000262.1, on the reverse strand, counting down.
TGGGCGCACGAATCTGGGCACGAGTGAGCAGCCGGTGCGCACCTTGGCCACGGTGAAATCAGCTGCTGAAATTGCTGCGATTGAGCTCTCGCTGGGCACAAGTGGCCAAAAGATTCGTCTCGACCAAATTGCTGAAGTGAAAGATACGATCTCTGAACCACGCTCGACCGCTCTTCTCAACGGCGTGCCTGTCGTGGGCTTTGAGGTGTCGCGCAGTAAAGGCTCAAGCGAAGTGGAGGCTGGCCGAGGCGTGCGCAAGGCACTGGAAGAATTAAAGCTTGCTCGCCCAGACATGCAACTGACCGAAGCCTTCGATTTCGTCACACCGGTGGAGGAAGAGTATTCCGCATCGCTGACCTTGCTGGCCGAAGGCGCTGCACTGGCGGTTCTGGTGGTGTTCCTGTTTTTGCGCGATTGGCGGGCGACGTTTGTCTCTGCTGTGGCACTGCCTCTGTCGGTGATCCCCGCCTTTATCGGCATGAATTACTTGGGCTTTTCAATCAACGTGGTCACGCTTCTTGCCCTCTCGCTCGTGATTGGTATTTTGGTAGACGATGCGATTGTGGAGGTAGAAAATATCGTGCGCCATTTGCGCATGGGCAAAACGCCGTTTCAAGCGGCCATGGAGGCGGCAGACGAGATTGGTGTGGCGGTGATTGCGATTACCTTCACCTTGATTGCCGTGTTTTTGCCAACGGCCTTCATGAGCGGCATTGTCGGTAAATTCTTCAAGCAATTTGGCTGGACGGCTGCGCTGGCAGTGTTCGCATCACTCATCGTTGCGCGGATGCTCACGCCGATGATGGCGGCCTACATTTTGAAGCCCATTCCAGGTGGTCATGTGGAAAAGGACGGCGCTTTAATGCAATGGTACATGCGGGTGAGCCGTTGGTGCTTGAAGCATCGCCTAGTCACCGTCGTCGCAGCATTTGCCTTCTTTGTGGGCTCGCTGTTTTTGATTCCCCTGCTGCCTACTGGCTTCATTCCGCCCGATGACAATTCCCAAACACAGGTGAATCTGGAGCTGCCTCCGGGCACGAAGCTGGCTGAGACGCAAGTAGCTGCCGAAGCTGCGCGACTGCTGATTGCCAAAGTGGAACATGTGAAATCGGTGTACACCACTATCGGCGGTGGCTCGGCAGGCTCAGACCCGTTTGCACCCGGCGGCGCAGCAGAGGCGCGCAAAGCAACGCTCACCATCATTTTGGCTGAGCGGGGTACGCGCCCGCGTAAGCAAGGCATTGAAAACAATATTCGCAAGGCGCTCGAAAACCTCCCCGGCGTGCGCAGCAAAGTCGGCTTGGGTGGTTCGGGCGAGAAGTACATTCTTGCGCTGCAAGGCGATGACCCGCTTGCATTGGCCGCTGCGGCCGCTGCGGTAGAAAAAGATTTGCGCACGATTCCCGGCTTGGGCTCGGTGGCGTCCAGCGCATCACTGGTGCGGCCTGAACTCACTGTGCGGCCTGACTTTGCCCGCATGGCCGACAGGGGCGTGACCAGCGCCGCGATTGGCGAAACGCTGCGGATCGCCACCGTGGGCGATTACGACGCTGCGCTGCCCAAACTCAATTTGGCGCAACGCCAGATCCCGATTGTGGTGCGCCTGTCCGACGATGCGCGCGATGACATCGGCTCGCTGGAGCGGCTGATGGTGCCTGGATCGCGCGGGCCGGTCATGCTCGGCCAAGTCGCCACGATAGAGCTGGCAGGTGGCCCAGCGGTGATTGACCGATTCAACCGCGCGCGTAATGTGCAGTTTGAAGTCGAACTCTCTGGCTTGCCATTGGGTGAGGTGACAGCCGCCGTCGAGAAATTGCCCGCAATTCAGAATCTCCCCGCTGGTGTTAAACAAGTGGTGATTGGGGATGCTGAGGTGATGGGCGAATTGTTTGCCAGCTTTGGCTTGGCGATGCTGACGGCCGTGCTGTGTATCTACATCGTGCTTGTGTTGTTGTTCAAAGACTTCTTGCACCCGATGACGATTTTGGTGGCCTTGCCTTTGTCGCTCGGCGGAGCGTTCGTGGCGTTGTTGTTGGCCGATAAGAGCTTTTCTATGCCCTCACTCATTGGCCTCATTATGTTGATGGGCGTCGCCACGAAGAATTCGATTTTGTTGGTGGAATACGCGATTGAAGCCCGGCGCGGCAAACCTGCGACCGAGACGCAACCCGCGCAAGCGCCCATGAGCCGCACCGAGGCACTGCTTGATGCCTGCCACAAGCGCGTGCGCCCGATCGTGATGACAACCATTGCCATGGGCGCGGGCATGATGCCAATCGCCATGAGCTGGGGCTCTGCCGATGGAAGCTTCCGCTCGCCAATGGGCGTCGCCGTGATTGGTGGTCTGATCACCAGCACCTTGCTCTCCCTTTTGGTGATTCCGGCGGTCTACACCTTCGTGGATGATTTCAAAGAAGGCATGGCGGGCGGCTGGTGGGCCAAAATCAAGACGAAGTTCGGTCGCAGTAAGCCAGCCGCGGGAACCTGATGGTGGAAGCCTTGCCAGTGCATTCGCAGCGCGCGTTGCTGTGGTGGCTGGTTTGCGGATCGCTGGTGGGGGCCTGCCTGATCGCATGGCAGCTGCCCGTTGAGTGGCAGTTGGCATTGCGCTGGCGCGCTGGGTCTTGGACAGCACAGCCTTGGACGCTGTGGAGCGCCAGCTTGATGCATTTGAGCCAGATGCACGTCTGGCTGAACGTACTGACCTTCGCATGCTTGGCTATTTTGGGTGGGGTGACGGGAGTGGGGCAGCGCGAGGCTTTGGCGGTACTTTTGGCATGGCCGCTGTCGACGCTTGCACTCAGCATGTGGCCTGAAGTGGGCGGGTACGCCGGGCTTTCAGGCCTTAATCATACTGTTGCCGTTGTCATCATTGCGCACAGTGCTCATCAATCCATAGCGGAGCATCGCATTCCCATGATCGCAGCGGCGCTTGCGGCGCTACTTGTGGGCAAGTTGCTGTGGGAGCAAGCTTGGATTCAACCGATGCGGTTAGATGCCTTGTGGGGCTTTCCTGTGGTGCAGGCGGCGCATTTGGGTGGCGCCATTAGCGGCTTATTCGCGTGGGTCAGCCTTCGTGCGCTTCAATCAGCGCGAATCTTTCGCACCAACGCGGTGGTCGAGTAGCCCTCAACGAAAGGCAAGGCCACAGCTTTGCCGCCCCAGCTTTGCACCAAGGCGGTCTCTGGCAACTTCGACATATCGTAGTCGCCACCTTTGACAATAACATCGGGCTTGATGTGGCCGATGAGCGCGTAGGGCGTGTCTTCATCGAACACCATCACGGCGTCCACACACGCTAAGCCAGCGATCACGAAAGCGCGGTCTTGCTCACTGTTGAGTGGGCGATCGGGACCTTTGCCCAAGCGGCGCGCTGAGGCATCACTATTGATCGCCACGATCAAGCTGCCGCCCAGTGCTTTGGCCGCTTGCAGGTAGCTCACGTGGCCACGGTGCAACACGTCAAACACCCCGTTGGTGAAAACGAGCGGAGCTTGAAGGCCAATTTGGGCTCTGGCCCTTTCAAAATCTGCGCTAGATGCTATAAATTTATGAGCAACTAGCGGGGAGGCAGCAGAACTCATTGGGGCGAAAACGGCGAGGCCAAAGGCCGTTTTCAAGCCGTTTGAGGACCGGCGGCGGGCACGCTTAAGTTCCCCGCCTTAGCGGCTAGGGCTTGCGCGATCTCTTTACGATAGCGATTGAGCTCTTGTACGCTGGCAAAGCTGCGCTCCATGAGCAGGCTCATGTTGTGCAAGATGCGTTCGACGACTTTGGTTTCCCAAACGGCATCAAAGTTGATTTGCTTGTCCAGCCAATGCTCTAGCCACTCGGGGTTAGGCAGGCGACTTTGGATGGTGTCGCGCGGAAAGAGCGCTTTATTGACATGCAAATTGGTTGGGTGCAGCGCTTGAGCGGTGCGGCGGGCGCTGGCCATCAGCACGCCAACCTTGGCAAACGCGCCTTTGGCTTCGTCGCCAAACTTGTTGATGGCGCGCTTCATGTAGCGCAGATACGCGCCGCCGTGGCGGGCTTCGTCTTGGCTCAGGGTCGTGTAGATCTGTTTGATCACAGGCTCGGTGTGCCATTCACTGGCGCGGCGATACCAATGGTTCAGGCGAATCTCGCCGCAAAAATGCAGCATCAGCGTCTCGAGCGCGGGCGCTGGTTCAAACTCAACACGCACCTCATGCAGCTCTTGATCCGTGGGAACAAACTCGGGGCGGAAGCGCCTCAAGTACTCCATCAGCACAAGAGAATGCTTTTGCTCTTCAAAAAACCAGATGGACATGAATGCCGAGAAATCGGAGTCATCGCGGTTGTCGCGCAAAAACATTTCTGTGGCCGGCAAAGCAGCCCACTCGGTGATCGCGTTCATCTTGATCGTCTGCGCCTGCTCATCGGTGAGCTTGCTGGCGTTAAAGCTGGCCCAAGGAATATCCTTGTCCATGTCCCATCGGACGGATTCGAGCTGTTTGAAAAGTTCTGGATAGAGCATGGGGAACCCCGTTAACTATTGCCTCAATTTTATCCCTCTAAAGATGACCGGGTTGTGTCAGGGGGACTTATGCAATTTGCCGCTGGGGTAGCAGACCGATCTAAGCGGTGAGATGTTGAGCTCGCCAACGGGCCACCTGCTTGCCAATCGACATCAAATCCGCTACCGCCACGACACCTTCGATTGCCTTGCGATGAATGATGGGGCAGGCGCCACCGGCCCAAATGGCCATGCCCAAGGGCAACTTGCTGCGCAGCTCAGTTAGGCCGTTAACGACATCGATGGGATTCTGGCTCGCGCTGAAACTGAGCGCCACCACGTCGGCTCGATGCGCTGTGGCGGCCAACACAATGTCCCAAAGGGGCGTCTGGGTGCCTAATGAAATGCAGTGACAGGCCTCCAGCGCAAACATGACCTCTGCCATCAAGAGCCCTAAACCGTGAGGCTCTTGCGGGAAAGTCGTGAGCAAGATCCTCGGTTGAGCGCGAGCTTGATCCCCTGGCGTCGCGTTGATCGCGTTGTGAAGCGTCAGGGCCACGCTCTCGGAATACATATGTTCTTCGAACACTTCGAGCTGGCCGCGCATCCATGCATCGCCAACCATGGCGTTCAGAGGGGCAACGATGTCACAAACAAAGCGGCCTGCACCGATGCGCATCATGGCCTGCCCCATCAAGCGTCGCAAACCCTCGACGTCATGGGCTTTGATGGCTGCCATGTAGTCGCGCAGATCAGCGCTTGCCGCGGCATCAAAGCGCAGCGGCGAGGCCGACAGGCTTTCGCCTATGTTCTGCAGTTCATCGATAGGCATGGCGACCAAGCGACCAGGGCGGTGCCCGTTGTCAAGAAGGCGTTTGATCACTCGGAGTTTGTCAACTTGATCGAGCGGGTAGGCGCGCTCGCCATGCGGGTCACGCTGCGGTCTTGGAAAGCTATAGCGGCGCTCCCAGACCCGCAAAGTGTCCTTGGACAGACCCGTATCGCGCTCAACGGCGGCAATAGAGAGGGTAATGGGACGAACCGATGCCCGGTCGTTCATGGTGCTGCAATCCCCAAAAACGATAGCCCGCTAAATCGCTGAGTACGAAGGATTCGCGTTCCGGTGACTTCTGCGCGCAAGATGACGAAGATCATGCTTGAGTATCAGTCATTTTCAACCGTCAGATCAATAGGTGGTGGACAAAACGAACGGCAGCCATTGATCGGATCATTCTTGCTGCGCTTGAGCGAGCTCTGAAGGCCAGAAACGACGGAAACAGCAAATGTCGGCGTGCTCTTGCTCTAATAGAGCGCCAAGCAGACCTAGGCAGCAATAAAGTGCGAAAAATAGGATAATATTACCGGTCGGTTAATAATTAATACTGACAAGTAGCATTTTTCTTCACAAGTTATGGAGATGGTTAGTGTTCAATGCCCAAGTTCCATGTCCCCCAGGCTTGCAATCCGAAAGGCGCGGCAGGGCGTCCGGACAAAAGCCCCTCGTTCTTTTGTTGCCGGTCTTGACCAGCCGCTTTAGCTGCGCGAACACCCAAGGGCCATCCTTGGCTTTTGTGCCTTCGGCAGTGAACTGGCCTGGCCACGGCGCTCTCGGCTAATGCCCATGCAGCCCAAAATTGCCATCGTCGGATCTGGCATCAGCGGCTTGGCCGCTGCCCATGCCTTGATGGGGCATGCACAAGTCAGCTTGTTCGAGGCGGGGGCGCATTTTGGCGGGCACGCCAACACGGTCGACGTAACTTTGCCAACGCCGCAGGGCATGCAGACCCACGGGATAGACACAGGATTCTTGGTTTACAACGAGCGCACTTATCCCAACCTAATTGCTTTGTTTGAGCAGTTGAATGTCAAAACAGCGGCTACAGACATGAGTTTTTCCGTCCAGGCTCAAGACGGCTCTCGGCGACTGGAGTGGAGTGGCGGCAGTCTAAACACGGTGTTCGCTCAACGCGGCAATCTGCTGCGTCCGCGCTTCCTCAAAATGTTGTTGGAGGTATTGCGACTGAATCGCCTCTGTACGAACTTGGCTTTGGGCGGGCACGATGCACAAATGCAGCCGCCGCTGGCCGATTTCCTGCAAGAACACCGCTTTAGCAAGGACCTGCAGGATTGGTATCTGCTGCCCATGCTCGGATGCATTTGGAGCTGCCCTACAGAGCAAATGCTTCGTTTCCCGGTAGCTACCATGATTCGTTTTTGTCACAACCATGGCTTGATGCAGGTGAGCCATCGCCCCAAGTGGTGGACGGTCACAGGGGGCTCACGCAACTACGTTCGCAAGATCACCGATCAGATTCCAGATAAACGGCTGAATACGCCTGTGCAGTTGATCGAACGAGACAATTTAGGCGTACGTGTTGTCACCCAGGGGCAGGCCGAACGCTTTGACCAAGTGGTTTTGGCCACGCACGCTCCTCAGGCGTTGGCGCTTTTACGAGATGCAACACCCACGGAAACTGCGATTCTCGGGGCGTTTCGCACGCAAGCCAATCGCGTGGTGCTTCACACGGATGCGTCGGTGTTGCCGAAAAACCAGTTGACCTGGAGCGCTTGGAACTACGCGCGTGGAGATGCGACCCAAGAAAGCAGTCAGGTCTGCCTGCACTATTTGATCAACAAATTGCAGCCGATCCCTTTCGAACAACCGGTGATTGCCAGTCTGAATCCGAATCAACCGATCGCGCGTAGCTCAATCATGGGTGAATACGAATATGCGCATCCGGTCATGGATTTGGCAGCCACGGCAGCGCAAGCGCGCTTAGCTGACATTAACGGCGCGAATCACACCTGGTTCTGTGGCGCGTGGTCTCGGTATGGCTTCCACGAAGATGGCCTGGTTTCAGGCTTGGCCGCTGCCCGAACGATCCTGCGGCAGATTTATGGAGCGACCGCGCATGAACACTGAAGTGCTCATAGGGTTTGGCACCGTGCGACACACTCGCCTGCGACCGGCAAGGCACGCATTCGCCTACCCGACTTATTTTCTGATGCTGCCCATGCGTAGCCTTGCCAACGAAAGCGCCAAGCCAACCACGACTTCGAGCGGCGCTGGCCAGTTGGCGCGCAATCGCTTCGCGCCGATCAGTTTTTACGACGTTGACCACGGAGACGGTCGAGCAAACGCGTTGAGCTGGCTTGATGAGATTTTGCATAACGAAGGCATCGACGACGCCGTTGGCGAAACGTGGTTGCACTGCTATCCGCGCGTCTTTGGCTACAGCTTTAAGCCAGTGAGTTTTTGGTATTGCCACCGAAGCGATGGCAGCCTGCGCGCGGTGGTCGTGGAGGTGAACAACACTTTCGGGGAAAAGCACGCTTACTTGCTTGATCACGCTCGCTTGGGGCAGGAGTTGGTGGCGACAAAGCTGTTTCATGTTTCTCCGTTCTGCTCTGTTGAAGGGCAATATCGTTTCCGCTTCATGACGACGGCGGATCGATCTCGCACGGTTGCCCGAATCGATTACGACGATGGGCTGGGGCCATTGATCCAGACGTCGGTCAGCGGCGATCTTCAGCCCTACGGTGTCCGCGCCCAGCGCAAAGCCATCCTTTCTTATGGCGCCATGACCTTGGCGGTAATCGCTCGCATCCATTGGCAGGCGCTGAGGCTATGGCTCAAGCGCGTCCCGTTCTTTTCAAAACCCGTGCCTCCCGCCACTTTGGTATCACGGTAATTCGCCCTGCTTAATCATGCAAACCTACAGCCCTACAAATTCGACCCTTGAAATTCCCCGCGCCGCACCTTCTGCAGCACGGACCTGCCTGCAACTACTTAAGAGGCTCAAACACGGCTCACTCACAGTCCAGTTGCCCGATGGCAGCGTGCAGCATTTTGGGCAGACCGGCGAGTCTGCAAGTATTCATGCGAGCTTGAATCTGCACAGCTGGGCTGCTTGCGTGGCGGCGTTGAAGTCGGGCGACATTGGATTCGCCGAGAGCTACATCGCCGGTCAGTGGAGCACGCCTCATCTAGCGGACTTGCTCAGGCTCTTCATCGTCAATCGGCAAGAGGTTGAAGACGTCATCTACGGCACTTGGCTGGGCCGTTTGGCCTACAGGATCAAGCACCTGCTCAATCGCAATACAAAGTCCAATTCGCAGAAGAACATCCACGCACACTACGACCTCGGCAATGCTTTTTACGAGTTGTGGCTCGACCAAAGTATGAGCTATTCGTCTGCGCTGTTTGAGGGTGATTTCACTCAACCCATGATGCAAGCACAGCACGCCAAGGTGCGTCGCGCCTTGCGCATGGCCGGCGTCAAACCCTACGACCGCGTGCTTGAGATCGGGTGCGGTTGGGGCGGACTGGCTGAGATGGCTGCCGATGAATTCGATGCCAACGTGACCGGCGTCACGCTCTCTACAGAGCAGCTGGAATTTGCACAAGCCCGAATGAACCGACTTGGCATGGCCACCCATGCTGATCTTCGGCTACAGGACTATCGTGACATCAAAGACATGCCCTTCGATGCCATCTGTTCGATTGAGATGGTTGAGGCGGTCGGGCGTGAATACTGGCCTGAGTATTTCGCGACGGTCGCGCGCTTGCTAAAAAGCGGAGGTCGAGCCTGCATCCAGGCCATCACGATCGATGATGCGCTGTTTGAGCGATACGTGAAATCCACCGACTTTATTCAGCAATACATCTTTCCTGGCGGGTGCCTGCCGAGTCCCAGCGAGTTTCGCAAAGCCGCTGCCGCCGCCGGATTGGTGGTCGTGGAGGAGTTCGCCTTTGGCCGCGACTACGCCGAGACATGCCGACGCTGGCGTGCGGATTTTTTACAGCGGCGCAGTGAAGTTCTTCCTCTGGGTTTCGATGAGAAGTTCATGCGAACCTGGGAGTTTTACTTGGCGTATTGCGAAGCCGCATTCGACGAGCAAAACATTGACGTGATGCAGTTCACGCTGCTCAAACCCTGAAAGCCCATCATGCCCAATCCGTCCCCTTGGTTACTGAAGACGATCTATTCAATAGCCATTGGCGCCCTGCTCTTGTCGGCAAGCAGCGCATTTTCTCCCGCAAATGCAACGCCAGCGCCGGTGGAGGTGATCCAGGCGGTCAATGGTGCGCGCAGCTTAGGCCAATCGCGTTTGGTCGTCTTTGGTTTCAATATTTATGATGCCAAACTGTGGGCGGCAGATGGATTTTCTGCCGTCAAATATGAGACCGAGCACTTTGCTTTGGAGTTGCGGTATTTGCGCAACTTCAGTGGCTCGATGATTGCCGAGCGATCGCTTAAAGAAATGCGCAGGCTGGGCTCGATCAGTGATGAGAAAGCCGCGCAGTGGCTGGAGAGCATGAAAAAAACCTTTCCAGATATCAAAAAAGGCGATCAGCTCTTGGGTATTCATCGGCCGGATGGCTCAGCGAGTTTCGTACTGAACGGCAAGCCCATCGGTGAACTGAAAGACAAGGAATTCACGCGTTTGTTTTTTGGTATTTGGCTCAATCCCAAAACCAGTGAGCCCAAGATGCGTGGTGAGCTGATCGGTGCAGCCAGCGCATCGGTCGAGGCCAAGCGGTGACGCTTGCCGCGCCGCTTGGCGCAAGCCCAGCCGTTTCGCCCGTTTGGACTGTCCGGCAAGGATTGAGCTATGGGTCGCTGGGTATTGCACTGGCTTTTGTCGCCCTGCCGCTGTATGTGCTGCTGCCCAATTTTTATGCACGGGAATTTGGTGTGGGTTTGTCCACGCTCGGTGCGATTTTGTTGGGCGCGCGTTTATTTGATGCACTGATCGATCCCGCTCTGGGTGGCTGGGCGGATCGTTTGTTTGGCCGTTCGCTGCAAACGGTGTGGCGCGCAGCTTGTGCGGTGGCCGTGATTCTGGCGCTGGGTTTTGCAGCGCTGTTCTTTCCGCCGTTTCGGGGCAATGGCTTGCTCGTGTGGGCGACGCTTGCATTGATCGTGACTTACGCGGCTTACAGCTTCGTGAGCGTGGCGCATCAGAGCTGGGGCGCAAGGCTGGGTGGCGATGCACCGTTTCGCGCGCGCGTGGCGGCTTGGCGCGAAGCGCCGGGGCTGATCGGTGTGCTACTGGCATCGACGCTACCTGTGGTGGCGGGTTTACCGGTGATGGTGAGCGTGTTTGTGGTGCTGTTGGCACTGGGTTTGTGGGCGCTGTCTCATGCACCCAAGCCTGCGCATGAAGCACACCAAATGGCGAACCAAGACATCTGGCTGCCCTGGAAAAACACCCGCTTTCGTGCGTTGATGCTGATCTTTATCTTGAACGGTATTGCCAGCGCCGTGCCTGCGACGCTGGTGTTGTTTTTCGTGCAAGATTTGCTGCAAGCGCCGAAGAATTTAGAGGGCGTTTTCCTCGGCGTGTATTTCATTGCAGGTGCATTGGCGATTCCGCTGTGGATGCAAGCCGTTAAGCGCATCGGCTTGGCTTGGGGTTGGCTTGCGAGCATGGTGCTGTCGATCTTTGTGTTTATTTGGGCGGCGACACTGGGGGCAGGCGATGTGTGGGCATATGTGGCGGTGTGTGCGCTCTCAGGCGTGGCGCTTGGTGCAGATTTGGCGTTTCCGAGTGCATTGCTCACTGGCGCCATTCAAGCGCAGGGTGATCAAGGCCGGCATGAGGGCGCCTATTACGGCTGGTGGAATTTCGCCACCAAGCTCAATATGGCGCTGGCGGCAGGCTTGGCGCTGCCCTTACTCGATCTGTTTGGCTACTCGCCGGGTGCGCGTGATCCGCAGGCCCTGCAAGCGCTGGTGATCGCGTATTGCGTATTGCCATGCGCTCTTAAATTAATAGCATCTGGCGCACTGTTTGTGGCTGCTAGAGGCCAAAAACTCATTTGAAACGGAGTCCATGATGACTGCTTTATTGTCTCGCCGCCTTTTAATCGGCGCATCTGGCGCCGCCGCCACATTGGCCATCACCGGTTGTGGCACCCCACCTCAAGTGGTCGACTACGCCAATGAAAAACCTGTGTTTGACTTGAAAGAGTATTTCAATGGCATGGTCGACGGCTGGGGCATTTTCACCGACCGTGACGGCAAAGTCGCACGCCGTTTCCTCGTCACGATGAACTGCTCATGGAAGGGCGACGAAGGCATTCTGGACGAAGACTTCGTCTACAGCGATGGCAAAAAAGAAAAGCGCATTTGGCGCATGAAGAGAATCGCCGGAACTGATGGTGTTGTGCGCTACGAGGGCACAGCAGGCGACGTGATTGGCATCGGTAAAGGCGAGCAGCGTGGCAATGCCTTCCGCTGGGGCTACACGCTGGCTTTGCCGGTGGATGGCAAAGTGTATGAAGTGCAGTTCGACGATTGGATGTACCAAATGGACAGCAAAGTCGTCATCAACAAAGCCACCATGAGCAAATTCGGCATCACCCTGGGTGAGCTGGTGGTCACCTTTTCCAAGAGAAGCTAAGCGTGTCAAAGCCCCGACGGTCTTGTTCACAACAATCAAAACATCAAGCGCACATCTCATGAGTCTTAATCCTAAAATTACCGATTGGCGTGGCAAGCGTGTTTGGCTTGTCGGAGCCTCTACCGGGATCGGCCGGGCGACAGCTGAGCTTCTTCACGCTCGTGGAGCGCAGGTCATCGTTTCGGCGCGCAGTCTGCAGCCGTTGCAGTCGCTTGCCGAGCAATGCCCCGGCATGGTGGTAGCACCGCTGGATGTGACGAGCGAGGAAGCGGTCACTGCGGTCGCGCAGCAACTGCTTGATCTCGGGCCACTGGATTTGGTTATGTTTTGCGCCGGCGTTTATCAAGCACTTCGCGCTCCCGGCATGACCAGCGCCCTCATGGCGCAGCATATGGCAGTGAATTTCCAAGGCGCTGTCCATGTGACTCGGGCGGTGATGCCGGCGATGCTCGCCTCCAAGCACGGCCATCTGAGCTATGTATCCAGTGTGGCCGGCTTTCGCGGGCTTCCGAACTCGCTGGCCTACGGTCCGACCAAAGCCGCATTGATCAATTTCGCCGAGACGCTCTACATTGATTTGCACGATGAAGGCGTTGGCGTAAGCGTCATCAACCCGGGTTTTGTCGAAACTCCCCTGACCGCAAAAAACAAGTTTCATATGCCAGCCCTTATGAAACCTGAGCAAGCCGCTATTGAAATCATAGCGGGTTGGGGCAAAGGCAAGTTTGAAATGCACTTTCCCAAACGCTTTACTTGGTGGCTCAAGATTTTGCGGATGGCGCCGTATGGGCTGTATTTCAAATTGACCCGCCAATTCACGGGTCTGTAAACTGCTGGCTATGAGTCATACCGCAGCCGACACCCGCGTTCAGCGCATTGTTGAGTTTTTTGAATCCCTGACGCCTGACAGCGTGTCGATGATGGGTCAGCTCTATACGCTAGATGCCTACTTCAAGGATCCGTTTAACGAAGTGCGTGGCCTGCGCGAGGTACAGCGCGTCTTCAGTCACATGTACGTTGCATTGGATGAACCGCGGTTCGTCGTTACCAGCACCGTTACGCAGGGCAACGAATGCTTCGTTGTTTGGGACTTTCAGTTCCGCTTCAAGCGATTCGATACAGTCACCGTGCAAACGGTCCGCGGTTGTTCTCACTTGCGCCTGGCGGATGACGGGCGCATCAGCTTTCATCGCGATTACTGGGATGCCGCCGAAGAGCTGTACGAAAAATTGCCCGTCGTGCGCGTCCTCATGCGCTGGCTCAAACGCCGGGCAAACAGCTGAGCGTTACTGATTTTTAGCGGGTTAGGTTCCTCGCACGTATGGATTGGTTTTGCGCTCGCGGCCAAAGCTGCTCTCGGGGCCATGCCCTGGAACGAAGATCGTGTCATCGCCATAGGGCCAAAGGCGCTGCATGATACTGCTGAGCAATTGCTCGTGATTGCCACCAGGAAAGTCCGTGCGACCAATACTTCCGGCAAACAGCACATCGCCTACAAACGCGCGATTAAGATCTTGGGAGTGAAAGATGACATGGCCTGGAGTGTGACCTGGGCAATGACGGACGGTGAGTGTGTACTCACCTAAGGTCGCGGCGTCGTCATTCGCCAGCCAGCGCGTAGGCTTAAAGGCCTGTGACGGCGGGAAGCCAAACATCGCGCCCTGTTCGGGCAACAGATCAATCCAATATTGATCCCCGGGGTGCGGGCCAATGATGGGCAACTGCATTTTCTGCGCTAACTCGGCCGTGGCGCCCGCGTGATCGATGTGCGCATGGGTCATCCAAATCTGCTCAAGTTGTGCGCCAGTGGCCTTCACCTCGTCAAGCAGTAGTTCCAAGTCGCCGCCGGGACCAATAATTGCGGCTTTCTTGGCTTCATCGCACCAGACGATCGAGCAATTTTGTTGAAATGGTGTAACGGGGATAGTTTTGTAGCGCAGCATGAGCGGTCCAAAGGAGCGTGATAACAAAACTTAGAACTTGTGTTCATAGTTTGGAACTTGCACCGTTGCGGAGCCGATGTGCGAATGCCATAGTTTCGAACCGCTCGGATTTTTCAGAGAAATTTCCGTCGAATTTAACAGCATGAGAGACGCTTCGAATTTTGATCCTCAGGGCGCGCATTTTGGCTTGTCTGCAGTTGATCGCCATTGACATTGTCAAGCTGCACAACGCAAAAGGCATGTCTAACGCTTGCATGAAACAGTTTCTTTACGGCCGCGTTACCCCATGCTCACACCTCGCCCGTAAACTCACCACGTGCCGGATAGTCTTTAGCGACTGCGAAATCAATAGCGCCGATGAGATCCTGAAATTGCGGCCGTGCGAAAGGCATCGTTTGAACGGCGCCGTAATACAGAGTGCCATCGGGTCGAACAAGAAAAACGCCAGGTTCATTGAACAACGCCGGTTCTTCGATGCCTGCGGAAGTCCGGCCACGTGACTCGCTGATGTACAGTCCCCATTGCCTCGCAGAGCGAAGGCTGAACCCGTAGCCGAATTTCACACCTGAAGCCTTGACTTTTTCACTCATTTCTCTGCCGCGAGCTTCGTCGTCGCTGCTAACAGCCACCACCTGGACGCCTCGGGAAGCGAACTCGGAAGAGAGTCTCTCGAGCTCCATCAAATACTTAGCGCATATTCCACAGTGCAAACCACGATAAAAAACGATGAGGTCAAACCGTTTGGCTGGGTCAGCGCCTAGCGAAAAATGTCCGCCTTTAACAAGTGGTACGTTGAGAGCCGGTACTGGATAGCGTGGGAGCAAGGCGTTGGGCATGGCAGGAGCTTTCTGTGGGTTGCTGCTTGAGGTTGGTTAGGCAATTTCTGATGACTGACTTTGAAAATCAGTGGTCACTACCGGTAGTCCGCTGGATAAAAATGTTGGACCCGTTAGGAATTAGGTTTCCTCAAAGACAACACAGCCAAAATTGCAAAGAAAACTTCCACAGCAAGGACACCCAAATACCGAGAAACAGGCAATCCATCCACTGCGATACTGAAGATGCGTCCCAGTGCGAAGCCAGCAAACAAGACTGCGATTGCGACGAGCGAGAATCGCGTGAATTCAGGCTTCACCAACCCAAGGAGAAAGAGAGATGCAATACCCAGGAACGCCCCACCATAAGCCGCGCGGATGATATGAACATGATTAATCGTCGTGAGCTCAATCCCGGGTTCATTCATCATCATCTGCGGGGCAAAAAGATGGAGTGTGCCGACGACCAACATGATGAGTCCAGCACCTAGCATTGCAAAAAATCTCATTCGAATCTCCTAGTATTGATCAACGATTTGATGAGCTCACGGTAACGAAAAAATGCCCTAAGCTTCTCTGCGTGGGATGCCATGACTGGGCTGTTTATCCACGCAAGAAGCGGTCCGTCGCGGTTGCCCCGGGTCGCGACGATGGACGCGCGGACAGCTTGCCAATCCACACTAAGGTGCTCAATTGGTTGCCGTTTCAGCCGAGACTTCATCGTCCAACTTCATTAAAGGTACAGGACTCGGACGGACACCACCCTACAACCCGTCATGCACGGTAGCGGACCACCTTCTGGTGAATGGCGCCGAACACGGAAGAGCCCTCGGGGTCAGACACATTGATCTCGACGGTATCCCCAAACCGGAGATAGTCCGTGGTTGGCTTGCCGCTTGCGATGGTTTCCAGCGTCCGCTGTTCAGCAAGGCAAGAAGATCCCACACTCAGATCCCGGTTTGAAACCGTTCCAGACCCGATGACAGTGCCAGCCGCTAGGCGTCGGGTTCGCGCCGCATGGGCGATCAGCGTAGGAAAATCGAAGTTGAGGTCGGTGCCAGCGTGAGGGTGACCGATTTCCTTGCCGTTGACGTAGCTCACGATCGGCAAATCTAGCTTGGCACCGTCCCAGTGAGGTTGGATCTCGTCTGGGGTCACCGCAACTGGAGAAAATGCGGTGGAAGGCTTCGAGTGGAAAAATCCAAAGCCTTTAGACAACTCATGCGGAATAAGGTTTCGCAAACTGACATCGTTGACCACGGTCACCAGCCGGATATACCGACGTGCATCGCTTGCTGTAACCCCCATGGGTACATCGCCCGTGATCACCGCGATCTCAGCCTCTAGGTCGATTCCCCAAGCTTCGTCGGCAACTTCAATATCGTCCCGACTTCCGATAAAGGTGTCTGATGCGCCTTGGTACATGAGCGGGTCGTGATAGAGGAACTCGGGCATCTCCGCATTGCGGGCCTTGCGCACGAGCTCTGCATGGGACAGGTACGCCGAACCGTCACACCACTGGTAGGCGCGAGGTAGGGGCGCCATCGCGTGCTCGGGGAGGAACTCACGCGCCTGGGATGCTTGACCGGAATTCAGCGCCTGATAGATGGGGGCCAAGTTAGGAGCGATTTCATCCCACCGGTCCAAGAGTAGCTGCATCGTGGGTGCCAAGTCGGCCACCGGAGCGCAGGTCGATAGGTCTCTGCTCACCACGACAAGCTGTCCATCGCGGGTACCGTTTTTCAATGTTGCGAGTTTCATATTTTTGCTTTCAGTGGATCAATCAGAAACGCCCATGCGTGTCGCCATGTCGCGCCGCCATTCGCTGCGGGGCCTGAATCCGTCCAAGGTTCGAGCATGCGTCTCAGCCCAGGACATCAGTTCGTCAGCAGGCAGTTCGATCGGCGCTGGCACCCGGCATGGCTGACTGACGTACCAAGGAGTATCCACATACAGTTCGACCCGGTTGCCCTCGGGATCGCGGAAGTACACAGACAGAGCGTTGCCATGGGTCACAGGAATAAGCTCGGTCACATCTGCTGACTTCAGGCGTTGATGGAACTGCTGAAGTGTCGCCAGTGAGTCCGCCTTGAGCGAGATCTGATTAATCACATTGAATGAAATTTCTGCTGGGCGTCCCGAGATCAGGACGATCTGGTGGTGCTCGTCGGGGTCACGACTCATGAAGATCAGTTGCATCGGGCCCTGAGGACCTTGCAGGAAGCCGCGATCCGTGATGGTGAACTCAAGGACCTTCGAGTAGAAGTCGGCTTGCCGATCAAGGTCAGTGACGAAGAAGCCGACATGGCTGAACTTCAAGCCTGGGCGTGCACTCATGGAAATCTCCGGTATCAAAATAAGGGAAGGTGATCGATCAGCGCAACTGCCGGACAAACCACTCCGCCAAAACGCAGTTGCGTTCGGTCGCATGGTTGTAGAGGCAGTGGACGCCTTCCGGCCAGTATTCGAGCGTTGCCTCGGGTCCGCGCATAGCCACCAGCTGCTGCGCCTCTGCGTCGCTCACCAGGGTGTCCAGACCGCCCTGCAGGCAGAGCAGCGAGGCCTGCATCTTGCGAACAGCGCCTTCCAGATTCAAGTTACCGAGGAAGGAAGAAACACTCTCTTCATGGCCGTCAGCACCCAACATTCGGGCGAATCGTTGCATTACCCTGGGGTACTTGTTCAGTCCATTGAGGAGATGAACAGATCCGCCGTTGCTGCAGCAAGCGCCTATACGGCTGTCGGCAAATGCGGCCGCCAAGGCCAGTGAGCCGCCAGCACTGTGGCCAACCACTCCAAACCGGTCACCTGCCGCGCCAAGCGCGGTCAAGGCATCCAGTGCTGCTGAAATGAAGCCTCCGAAGTCCGGGCCCAGAAAAGAGCCATGCCGAAGTCTGGCTAGACCTTGACCCGGCAGCTCTAGCAAGCAGACCGCAAGCCCTTGTTCCAGGTAAAAAGGCACGCTGGCATGAAAGGCCTCGCACCATCCGTCGGCACCACCCCAGATCACCACCGTTGGCGCATCAGATGCGAGGGTGTTCGGCCTGAAGAGCCAGGCTGCATGGGGCTTGCCTTGATGGCCAACTTCGAAGAACTCAACGCGGCCCGCCGGCAAACCTGCCACCGACCGCCGGAAGAGGGAAACCTGTCTTTCGTAAACCCGCGCTCGATGTTGTTCATCGGTTTCCAGCCCGGCCTGTGCCAGCCTGCAGCAAGCCGCTGCTTGAGCCAGATGTCGCACAGCCAGCAGAGACTGGTTCGAGTGAGTAGCTTGCAGGGCCCTTTGTTCGTTGTCATCGGCCAGCAATAGCGCGGTGCCTACCCATCCATGTCCCGCTTCCACCCAACGCCTGAGCTTGAGGACATCCTCCAGCG
>JANPAK010000261.1:0-5309 GCA_031429925.1 Variovorax sp. | reverse complement strand
TTGAAGGTCGGCACCATAAACTTCACCCCTCTTTTTGCCCTTCCAGTGCTGCTAGCCGCGGTATTGGGCCCGTTGCTCTTAGCGATGGGTACTGCCGCTGCCGTAACCTTGGCGTTGCTCTTGGACGCCTTGCAGTACAGTTTGGACGGCACCTCGGATGCTACTGGCAGGTACGTTCAAGCCGCCATCACGGGGACGGGTCTATTTGTTGTCGGATATCTTGCCAATCAGTTATCTGCGCGACTGGTCAACCAAGAGCGGGTTGCAAAGGGTAGCGAGATGGCGGCCAGAGCCCAAATTCAAGTGAATCAACTGGTGATCGATAGTTTGGGGGATGGCGTGCTCGTTGTTGATGTCAATGGCATCGTGCATGCAGCCAACCCCTCCGCGCGCGAAACACTTGGATTGCTGGAAGCGGATCCCTTGCTTGCCGGCGCACCATTCATGTTGGCCGCTCGGGGCGCATGGCAAGACTTGGCTGACTTAGCTGCTCAGAGCATTCGCGACCAAGCGGCCTTAAGTAAGGATGTGACGGTAGAAGATCAGCACGGATTGCACCGCATTCTTCACGTGAAGACTCGGCTTTCGATTTTTTCTGCCGATCCCGTTCAAGGCAGCCTGTGCGTCATGTTTATGGCTGATCTCCGCGAAGTTGAAGCGCGCATTCGTACTGAGAAGTTAGCCGCAATGGGGCGGATGTCGGCTGCGGTCGCCCACGAGATTCGCAATCCACTTTCAGCAATTTCACAGGCCAACGCATTGCTCTCTGAGGAAATTACGCAACCTCAACACAAGGCGTTAGTTCGCATGGTGGAGCAAAACGTGCAGCGACTTTCTCGGGTCGTCGACGATGTGCTCGATGTCTCGCGCATTGAAGGTGACACGAACAGCGCCGCTGTTTTGTACGATGCAGTGCTATATGTCCGTGGTGTGTGTGATGATTGGATCGCTCAAAATCGAGCAGGCCACCGAGTTGTTTTGGTATTGAACGATTCACCGGACGCGTTCGAATTTGAAGCGGATCACCTGCGACGGGTGATCGTGAACCTTTTAGACAACGCCCTTCGGCATGCGAGCGGTCAGGCTGGCAGCATACAAGTGAGGTTGAGCGCCGCCCCAGCGCCGATGGGCGGTGCTTTTCTGAGCGTATGGAGTGATGGTGTACCGATGGATCCGGGTGTGCAGCGGCATTTATTCGAGCCCTTCTTCAGCTCGCAAAGTCGCTCAAGTGGACTAGGTTTGTATATTTGTCGGGAGCTTTGCATTCGCCATAGCGCCAACATCATCTATCTGAGAAGCCGGCGCGAAAAGCCAGGGTTGCTGGGAATTCACGAAGGCAATGAATTTCAGATTCACCTCAGGCATAGCCTTCGGTTGGCCTAGCTCAACCAGTCTCAGGTCTGCAGCGTACGTTGATACGGACTCGCGATCTACAATCATCCACATGACTTTCCAAGCTGCATTACATTCCGTCAACGAAAGTCGTACCGTGTCAAGAGTACTTGTCATCGATGACGAACCTGACCTTCGGACCTTGTACGAACTGAGCTTGACACGCGAAGGCTACGACGTGGTCACCGCCGACTCAGTGACTCAAGCGTTGCAGTTGCTTGGCAGCCAAGACTTCCATGCCGTCGTATCTGACATGCAGCTGCCCGACGGGCTCGGCTTGGAAGTTCTCAAGTTTCTTTCGAGCCATCATCGCCAAGAGCGCTGCGTTGTCATTACGGCACACGGATCAGCCGAAAATGCTGTGGAAGCACTTAAGGCAGGTGCATTTGACTACTTGAGCAAGCCCATCGACTTGAAGCAGTTTCGTGCCGTTGTCGCTCAAGCGGTGAGTCTTGGGTTGAGCGACTTGCAAGCAAAGGGGCTTTTGGTTCAAACCAGCTCGGCGCCCACTGCTTTGGGAGCATCGCCGGGCGCTGGTACTGATTTCGCTCAACCGGCCTTGAATGCTATCGTTGGTAGCTCTGACGTGATGACGCATTTGCGTGCTCGAATTGCAAAAGTTGCACGAAGTATGGCGCCAGTGTTGGTGCAAGGCGAGTCTGGAACTGGTAAAGAGCTAGTGGCGCGCGCCATTCACGCTTGCAGTCATCGCAGTGACGGACCGTTTGTTGCTGTTAACTGCAGTGCGGTGCCCGAGCACTTGCTAGAGGCCGAGTTTTTTGGGGCTCGCAAGGGCTCATACACCGGTGCAACTTCCGATCGGCAGGGCCTATTTCAAGCCGCGAATGGAGGCACATTATTTCTTGATGAAATTGGCGATCTTCCGATGTCTATGCAGGCCAAATTGTTGCGTGCGATCCAAGAACGGTGCGTTCGCTCCATCGGCGATAGCGCTGAGCATGCCGTTAATGTTCGCATAGTGAGTGCAACGCACCGTGACTTGTCTGTGGCGGTGGCTACCAACCGGTTTCGGCAGGATCTGTACTACCGTATCAATGTCATCGATTTGGTCTTGCCGCCGCTGCGGGAGCGTCGGGACGACTTGGCAGAGTTGGTGCAGAGTTTGCTGCTTCGTATTGCGGACGAAGCTCGAATCGCCGTACCACTTGTGCCCCTAGCCCTAATCGCGCAATTGAAGACGCTGCCCCTGTTTGGCAACGTTCGGGAATTGGAGAATCTACTGCACCGAGCCGTGGCTTTGTCTGATGGGCATGAGTTGGCTCTGATTGACGGTGCCGAAGCGCCGCAATCAAATGCAACAAAGATGTTACTACCCGAAGGCGACGAGCAACTGGATGAAGACCTTCCGCGCTCAGTACTACTGCCTGCTGACTTGCAAGCACATTTAGACCAGCAAGAGCGGCAGATTCTCGTGAAGGCGTTGCGCGATACCGGATTTAATCGGACGGTCGCCGCCGCGCGTTTAGGCATGAGTCTGCGCCAAATCCGTTACCGAATGGCTCGTCTGGGCATTGAGGCTGATGAAACCAAGCCTTGATCAGATCCGGGGTTGCCAAGGCGGTTGGTTGACCGAGGTACATCGGCTTGCCTCTCCTAATTTCGGCGATCGACCAAAGGGGGCGATGGTTGATCTGATTGTCGTTCACTCGATCAGTTTGCCACCGGGCCAGTTTGAAGATAGTAACGTCCAAGCCTTGTTTACCAATCAACTCGACTGGGATGCGCATCCTTACTTTCAAGCAATGCGCGGGACGAAGGTGTCGTCGCATTTCTACATCCGCCGTGACGGCCAGCTGTGGCAGTTTGTCAGCTGCGATGATCGGGCTTGGCACGCTGGGCAGTCAAATTTTATGGGGCGTGAGAATTGCAACGATTTTTCAATTGGCGTAGAACTTGAAGGCTTGGAAGGTGACCGGTTTGAGGCTGAACAGTATCAGACGCTGGCCGCAGTGTGTCTGGCCCTAAAGTCTAGATATCCGATTTCTCACGTCGTTGGCCATGAACATATCGCCCCGGGTCGAAAATTCGACCCGGGGCCCGGGTTTGACTGGGGCTTACTTGCAAAAAGTGTTGCGTGGCCGCTTCAGTGTTTTCCCGTGCTATCTTTTTTGAAATCTACTTCGGACTGATAGAGCCATCCAATCGTGCATTGCGTAGCCATCGCTTGATCTGGCGTGGCCCGCATGTGAAAACAAGCTGGAAAGCCGCACGCCTGTTGATCTGCGCTTGCGCCGCTTAGGGTGCGTGCGGCTATCGGACCGGTTGAGCGCCGATATGATGCGTGCGGATTGGCTTGCTCCTAGCATTCATCGCGCGACAAGGGCGGAGCCTACAACAAAATCCCGCCTCAAAAATGGCAGTGCGCCCATTTTTTGTGGTCTTTTTTTACCACTTGCTCGTTCAAAGTTCGTGCGGCAGGCTCGCATGCCGATACACTACCTATAGTGTCTTGTCAAACCAAAAAACACTAGATATAGTGTCATGGCGGTGAAGGCAAGCTCAGATTTCGATAGCAGGAAACCTTGTTTTCCTATACGATATTCAGCTACGGTAGTCACAACAAAACTTAGGTCAATCTACGAGGAAACAATGCAAACTGCAACTATTCCATCCAGTTCCAATGCCTCCCATCTTGCGGGTGATTTCAGCGGCACGACCGCTACGGCTCATGCGGTGGAGAGCGCCTACACGAGTTATCAAATCATCCGTCGCAACGGTGCGGTCGTGCCGTTTGAGCCAAGCAAAATTGCCGTCGCGATGATGAAGGCGTTTCTTGCTGTGCATGGCACACAAGGAGCTGCTTCAGCAAGCGTGCGCGAAGCCGTGGATGTTCTCACGGGCAACGTTGTGCGAGCGCTGATGCGATCGCGCCCCGGCGGAGGGACGTTCCATATTGAAGATGTGCAGGATCAGGTCGAGCTGGGATTAATGCGCGGAGAGCATTTGGAAGTGGCGCGAGCTTACGTTCTATACCGTGAGCGCCGTGCGCAGGAGCGTGCCAAGGCACCGGCAGTGCCGCAAACGGCCGCCCCCATTCTTCATGTTGTCGACGGTGGCAAGCGGGTACCTCTGGATTTAGCGAATCTCAAGGCCTTGATTGAATCAAGCTGTGCTGGCCTGAATAAAGATGTAACAGCTCAGCCAATTTTTTCTGAGACACTGCGCAACCTTTACGATGGCGTCCCAGTCGACGAGGTCTACAAAGCCTCCATTCTTGCGGCGCGAACACTGATCGAGAAGGAGCCCGACTATACGTATGCCACCTCACGCCTGCTGTTGCACACCATCCGAAAGGAGATTTTGGGTGAGGAAATTAACCAAGCGCAGATGGCAGATCAGTATGCGGAATATTTCCCACGCTTCATTCGCAAGGGTGTCCAAAATGAATTGCTTGACGAAAGGCTTGAGCAATTTGATTTGAAGCGGCTTGGTGAAGCACTCAAGCCTGATCGCGACTTGCAGTTTGATTACCTGGGCCTACAAACTCTGTATGACCGCTACTTTTTGCATGTGCGAAAGACCCGCATTGAAATGCCGCAAGCCTTCTTCATGCGTGTAGCGATGGGTTTGTCGCTCAACGAGATTGACCGCGAAGCAAGGGCGATCGAGTTTTATGAGGTTTTATCACGGTTTGACTTTATGAGCAGCACTCCCACGCTGTTCAACAGCGGTACTCTGCGCTCGCAGCTTTCCAGTTGCTATTTAACGACTGTTCCTGATCATCTGGATGGCATTTACGAATCCATTAAAGAGAATGCGCTGTTGTCCAAGTTCGCTGGGGGCTTGGGCAATGATTGGACGCGTGTTCGGGCCATGGGCTCGCACATCAAAGGGACAAACGGCGAATCTCAAGGCGTCGTGCCCTTTTTGAAAGTAGTTAACGATACGGCGGTTGC
>JANPAK010000260.1:0-8091 GCA_031429925.1 Variovorax sp. | reverse complement strand
CTCTTTGCATCCGGGCGCAGGAAGGGCAGCTTGCCGCTCTTGCGCATCTGGGCTTGGCGCTCCACGAGGCGGTGCGCGTAATAGATGGGTGCAGGCATGAGGTCTGGCGTTTCATCACATGCGTAGCCAAACATCAGGCCTTGATCGCCCGCACCGGTGTTCAGATGATCGTCAGAGGCCTGATCAACGCCTTGGGCGATATCGTTGCTTTGCTTGTCGTAGCAAACCATGACAGCACAGCCTTTGTAGTCGATGCCGTATTCTGTGTTGTCGTAGCCGATGCGTTTGATCGTGTCGCGGGCGGTTTGAATGTAATCGACGTTGGCGTTGGTGGTGATCTCACCAGCAAGGACGACGAGGCCGGTGTTGCACAGTGTCTCGGCGGCCACACGGCTACGCGGGTCCTGTTTGAAAATTGCATCAAGAATTGCGTCAGAAATCTGGTCAGCCACTTTGTCTGGGTGACCTTCAGAGACGGATTCGGATGTGAAAAGAAAATCGTTCGCCATTTGTGTAACACTCCTAATTTAACAATTTGCGTTGCCGCAAACTCTGGAAAATTCTGGAGTGCTTGGCGAACGCTTTAGCAGTTGGGTTTAATGTCGCTCTGCAAGTTGCTCGGGTTAACTCAGCGACCCCATTATTTTATCGGATTTCACGTCAATTGATAGAAGCATTGTTTAAAGCACTCGCGAGGCTGCCACTGTGGTTGTTGCACGCCATCGGCGGGTTGATGGGCTGGCTTTCATTTGCGCTGTCACCCGCGTATCGCACCCGATTCAAGAGCAATAGCCTTCAGGCTGGCTACACAGCCGGTGCCGTCCGCAACGCCATTGGGCACGCCGGCAAGATGGTGCTCGAACTGCCGCGGCTTTGGTATGGCAAACCATTGCCCATCCAATGGGACGGCTTGGAACAGATTGAAGCAGCCCACACTACAAATCAAGGCATTATTTTTCTCACACCACATTTAGGTTGCTTCGAAATAACCGCCCAAGCCTACGCGATGCAGTTTGCTTCGACCAGCAAGCAAATCACCGTGTTGTATCGGCCCGCTAAAAAGGCCTGGATGCAAAACATCGTTGCCCGCTCACGCAATCGCCCGGGCTTGCGCGCTGCTCCGGCAAGCCTTTCTGGGGTGAAAACGCTTGTCAAGGCCTTGCGTAGCGGACAGGCCTTAGGCATCCTGCCAGATCAAGTGCCGCCCTCAGGGCTGGGAATTTGGGCACCATTTTTCGATAAGCCTGCATACACGATGACGCTGCCCGCGCGGCTGGCTCATCAAACTGGTGCCACCGTGCTGTTGGCTTGGGGCGAGCGACTGCCAGCTGCAAGGGGATATCTGGTTCATGTGCGCCCACTTGCCAAGCCATTGGCAAGGGATGCTGTTGAAGCGGCAACGCAGATCAATGCTGCGATGCAAAGCCTAATACAGGAGTGCCCGGAACAGTACCTATGGGGCTACCCACGGTACAAGTTGCCGGCAGGCGACCCGCCAATGGACAGGGAGACGAAGTGAGCCAAGTATTCAGTTGGCTTGGAATCGGCTTCATGCGACTCATTGCACCACTGCCGTTGCGATGGGTCCGCGCGATGGGCTGGGCATTCGGTTGGTTACTTTACGGCATTGCAGCTTCTCGTCGGCGCATTGTCCGAAGGAATTTATCACTTTGCTTCCCGGATCAATCCGATGCTGAACGCAAGGCGCTAGAACCGCAGATTTTTGTTTACTTTGCCCAAGCATGGCTCGACCGCAGTTGGCTTTGGTACGGCTCGCCAATACTGCTTGGCCGAAGACTACATTTATGTGGCGATGTTGCAGCTTTACGCGAAACGCCAAAACTCGTGCTGTTTGCACCCCATTTTTTTGGTCTCGACGCGGGCGCACTCGCAATCACCTTATCCAAGTTTCGCGAGCTTTGCTTTATTTACACGCCACAAGCCAATCCAGTGATTGACCAATGGATGCTGTCGCGGCGGCAGCGTTTTGGTGGTCTTCACCCGTTCGTTCGCGGCACAGGTGCCTTGGATATCACCGCTTCTGTGAAATCCGGCGTTGTACTGCACCTGTCCCCCGACATGGACTTCGGTTCTGATCATGCTGAATTTATTCCATTTTTTGGCATCCCGGCCGCTACCGTGACTTCATTGTCGCGGTTTGCCCGACTCTCGAAGTCACCGGTCATGACGATCGCAAACATCTTGACGCCGCAGGGCTACGACGTTCGCCTGTCAGGGCACTGGAACGACTTCCCAACGTCCGATGCCATTGCCGACACCGCACGAATGAATCGGGAACTCGAGGCGTTGATCCGCGAGTTTCCCGCTCAATATTACTGGGTGCACAAACGCCTCAAAACGCGACCGCCAGGTGAGCCGCCGATCTACTGAGCCGACGCTGATCCTGCGGAGTCAATGACTTCTGAGGCCGCTCGAAATGCATCGACTGCAGCGGGGAAGCCACAGTACACGCTGGCGTGCATGAATATCTCTTGTAGCTCCGCCACCGTTACGCCATTGTTGAGCGCTCCGCGCACGTGAATTTTCAGCTCATGCATCTTGCCCATGGCCACCAGCATTGACACCGTGACAATGCTGCGTGTTTTGAGTGAAATGCCTTCGCGCTGCCAAGTGTTGCCCCAAGCGTGTACGGTCACCAACTCTTGCAATGGGGCGGTGAAATCAGTTGAGCGTGCAAACGCCCCGTTCACATAGTCTTCGCCAAGGACGGCCTTTCGGCGAGCTAAGCCTTTGTCGTAGATGGGGTCGCCTTTGGGCTCCGGTGAAATCTTGTTCATGGATTGCCTTTCAAAAATGTCTATCATCTCAGGATTCTCTGAAAGCAGGCTATGACGACCCGTTATCCCCAACCCGACCTAAGCACTTTGCCTGACGATATCAAAGCCCGCATTGTCGAAACCCAGGAAAAGGCGGGCTTTATTCCAAATGTGTTCGTGGCCTTTGCCCGCCGACCTGCAGAGTGGCGAGCTTTCTTCGCTTATCACGATGCGCTGATGATGCCAGAGACAGTTGGGCGAGACAGTGGGCTCAACAAGGGTGACCGCGAAATGATCGTCACTGCCACCAGCGCGGCAAACAGATGCCTGTATTGCGTGGTGGCGCATGGCGCGATTTTGCGGATTTACGAGAAGAAGCCATTGGTTGCGGATCAAGTGGCTGTGAACTATCTGAAGGCGGAAATTCCATCGCGCCAGAAGGCAATGCTGGATTTTGCGATGAAGGTCTGTTTGAAATCAGATCAAATCAACGACTCAGACTTCGCTGCCTTGCACGCGCATGGCTTCAATGACGAAGATGCTTGGGACATCGCGGCGATTACCGCTTTCTTCGGACTATCCAACAGGATGGCATCGTTCTCGGGGATGATGCCCAATCCCGAGTTCTACCTCATGGGGCGCATACCTAAGCATGCGAAGACCTGATCTTTAGCGAGATCTGCCAGACCATACAAACCCAACCGGTTTTGTCAGGCGAGCGGGCACAAGCGGCTTAGACAGGCGACCGCTCTGCGTGCCCAGCCTTCCAAGCGCCATAAATGGCAATCAAACCGGGCACAAGAATCAATGCCCAGATGATTTTCTCGAGATGGGCTTTCACCCATGGCAAATTGCCAAAGAAATAGCCTGCTGTGCAAATGCTGATGACCCAAAGCAGTGCGCCAATCACGTTATAGGCCGTGAACTTGGCTCGATTCATGGCCGCAACGCCTGCGACAAAGGGGGCAAACGTCCGGATAAAGGGCATAAATCGCGCCAAAATAATGGTCACACCGCCATAGGTTTCATAGAAATGGTTGGCCCTGTTGAACGCGAATTTGTTAAACCAACGAGAGTTCTCCCATCGAAACACTTTAGGGCCGAAGTAGCGGCCAATCGTGTAGTTGCACTGATCGCCCAAGATGGCCGCGGTGATTAAAACGAGGCACGCTACCGGCAAGCTCAATAAGCCCAAGCCGCACATCGCTCCAACCATAAACAACAGGGAATCACCGGGTAAAAACGGCATCACCACCACACCGGTCTCAGTAAAAATGATGGTAAACAGCAGCAGATAGACCCAAACGCCATAGGCAGCAACGAAACGCATAAGGTATTGATCAATATTGACGATGAAGTCAACGCCCAAGTAAAAAAGATCCATGTGGATCATTATCGCAGGGCACCTAAAATGGCTTTGTGAACGCCATTCCGACACCAACCATGCTCGACCCACCCCTGATTCGCGAACTGCCTGATGAGTTGATCAGCCAGATCGCTGCAGGGGAAGTGGTTGAACGCCCTGCTTCCGTGGTGCGCGAATTGGTAGACAACGCTTTGGATGCAGGTGCATCACAGATCACTGTGCGCTTGCTTGGCGGCGGCGTGCGAGCGATCATTGTGGAAGACGACGGCTGCGGCATCCCGCGCGATCAGCTGCCGCTAGCATTCAAACGCCACGCCACTTCGAAGATTGCTACTCTGACTGATCTGGAATGTGTGGGTACGATGGGTTTTCGCGGCGAGGCACTAGCCGCTATTAATTCAATAGCGGATTGCGCAATAGCCTCAAAGGCCACGAGTCAAAATGAATCAAAAAATAGCGCCTGGATGTTGGATGGCCGCTCAGGCGAACTCACGCCCGTTGCGCGCGCGCAAGGCACCACGGTCGAAGTGAAGGAATTGTTTTTTTCCACGCCGGCGCGACGGAAGTTTTTGAAAAGCGACACGACTGAGCTGTCGCATTGCCTCGAATCCATTCGACGCCATGCCCTGGCGCGGCCGGGTGTAGGCTTCACCGTCTGGCACGAGGGCAAGCTGCTTGAGCAATGGCGAGCGGCGGATGCAGAGCGGCGCGTGCGAGATGTGCTCGGTGATGATTTCATTGAAGCGGCGCTGACAGTGAATCATGTTGAAGGTGCAGTCCGAGTCACGGGCTTTGCTGGCCTGCCTGATGCCGCTCGTTCGCGTGCAGATCAGCAGTATGCCTATGTGAATGGCCGGTTCGTTCGGGACAAAGTGGTGCAGCATGCGGTGCGCAGCAGCTATGAAGATGTATTGCATGGCGGGCGGCAACCGGTGTACGTGCTGTTTCTGCAGATCGATCCCGTGCGCGTTGATGTGAATGTCCATCCCACAAAGATTGAAGTGCGCTTTCGGGACGGGCGCGAGATTCATCAAGCCGTGCGGCATGCAGTGCATGGTGTGCTGGCTGCGCCGCGCAGTGCGATGCAGGCCATGCAGGCGTCGGAACCACCAGTTGCTCCGTTTACTCCTCTGAACCCCTTTGAAGCCGATTTTTTCAAGCGAAATCAGCATTTTTCCAACGTTGCTGCTGCGCAAAATGCTATGAATTTCGGAGCGAATGAGGTGCGTGACATCGCCCAGCTTTGGGCTCCCACTGTAGCCAGCACCACCATGGCAACACCTGCCAATGAGCAATTCGCGCCGCGCCACAACGCTTTCGATGAATCAGCAGGGTCATCCGAGATATGGCCGCTGGGCAAAGCCATCGCTCAACTCCACGGCATTTACGTCCTTGCGCAAAACGCGCAAGGCATGGTCATCATCGACATGCACGCGGCGCATGAGCGCATCGTTTATGAGCGTCTGAAAAACCAAATCGACGCTGCGCGAATCACCTCGCAACCTCTGCTCATCCCCGCCACCTTCGCCGCCACGCCGGTAGAAGTGGCCACCGCCGAAGCCCATCAACACACGCTTGAAAAGCTCGGGCTAGACATCAGCGTATTTTCGGCGAAGACCTTGGCCGTGCGAGCGGTGCCGACCACACTGGCCAAGGGCGATTCAGTGGAGTTGGCCCGCAGCGTCCTAGCAGAGCTCGCGCAGCACGATGCGAGCACGGTGATCGAGCGGGCGCAGCATGACATCCTGTCCACCATGGCCTGCCACAGCGCTGTGCGTGCCAACCGTAGCCTCACGATTGAAGAGATGAACGCCCTACTGCGCCAAATGGAAGCCACCGAGCGAAGCGACCAATGCAACCATGGCCGCCCCACTTGGCGAGCCATCAGCATTAAAGAGCTGGACGCGCTGTTTCTGCGCGGGCGCTGAACTTTTGCCGATCTAGCTGGTCTGTCTGCGATGCCCAAACACACCACCCGTCTGATTGTCAGCACCCTGCTCGCTGCTGCGCTGCTCGCAGGCTGCGCCACACTGCATGAGAAGCAAGGCCGATGGATTTTCAGCCCCACAGACCGAACTTGGGGCAATACAGCCGAAATGGCCGCAGGCATGGATGAGGCTTGGGTCACTTTCAATTCCAAAGAAACCGGTAAGCCAACCAGGCTGCATTTGCTGATCAACGGCCAAGAGCCTGACAAGCCCGTACTCCTGTATCTGCATGGCGCACGCTGGAATGTGGTGGGCAGCGCCTGGCGGATTGAGCGCATGCGTGAGTTGGGCTTTAACGTGATCGCGCTGGACTACCGCGGATTTGGTAAAAGCGACGCCGATTCGCCGTCGGAGGAAAAGGCCTACGAAGATGCGTTGGCAGCTTGGCACTGGATCGCGAAGCAGTATCCCAAGCAAGCACGATTTATATTTGGTCACTCACTGGGTGGCGCGATTGCGATTGACCTAGCCAGCAAAGTCAGCGACGAGCGTGGCACCTTGGTCGAAGGCACGTTTACCTCGATTCCCGATGTCTTTTCCACACTCAAATGGGGTTGGCTACCAGTCGAATGGCTGATTTCACAGCGCTTTGATGCGGAGAAGAAAATCGCGCAGATCGGTTCGCCACTCTTGGTGGTTCATGGCAGTGAAGACCGCGTGATCGCACCCGAGCTGGGTCGGCGATTGTTTGAAGCGGCACAAGAGCCTAAGCGCTTTGAGCTGGTGCAAGGCGGATCGCATCACAACACGAACGGCATGGGCCAGCCGCAGTATCGCGCAGCGCTCAAGGCGCTTTTTGGGCTGGATTCGCCGATTTAGCTGGCAGCTTGGGTTTGACCGCCGGTTTCGCCGCTAACGGCGCTTCGTACTTAGCAAGCAAAGCCTTCGCATCGTCAAACAGCGCCCGTCCATCGATGCCGCGTTTATGCATGTCGATCATCCAACTGGCTTGTACTGGCTTGGCCGCTTCCACCCAGCGTGCCATCTCTGGGGCGGGCAAGGTGTAAAACTGATTGCCCGCTGCCTTGGCTTTTGCTCGCGCTGGTGCTGCACTGTCGTCCCACATCTTGCCCATGCGCGCAGAGAGCTGCGCGCCAGAGTTGCGGTCGATCACGGCACGCAGCTCGGGACTTAAGCCGTTGTAGCGTTTTTCGTTCATGGCAAACATCAGCGCAACGGTGTAGAGCGCGGGACTGCCTTCGGGCGTTTCAGTATGGATATTGGCCGCCTCGTGAATGCGAAACGAGGTGGCTGCATCCCACGGCACCATCGTGCCATCAATCGTGCCTTTGGTGATGGCTTCGGTCACGCCCGTGATCGGCATGCCGACGGGCGTTGCGCCCAGCGCTTGCAGCAGCTTGGCCGTCTCACGCGAAGGGGCACGCATCTTCATGCCCTTAAAGTCTTCTATGGTGCGAATCGCCTTGTCCTTCGTGTGAATCTGGCCTTCATCGTGCACCCACATCGCCAGCACTTTCATGCCAGTGAACTCTTGCATAGCATTTTTGTTCATGAAATCCCAAGCCGCTTTGGACGCAGCTTCAGCATTGCGCGTCATGAAGGGCAGCTCGAACACTTCCATACGCGGAAAGCGGCCGGGAGTGTAGCCGAGCACGGTGAGCACCAGATCGTCCACGCCTTCTTTCACGCGATCCACGAGCTGCGCGGGCGTGCCGCCACCGCTCATCGCAGGAAGTGTGACGCATTTCATACGCCCTTGGCTCTCCGCAGCCACTTTGTCGCACCAAGGCGTGACGAGTTCGCGCACGGTGAGTGCGGTTTGCGGCCAGTAGTGCTGGAAATACAGCGTGACCTCCGCTTTGGGCGCAGCCGGTTGCGCCAGCACCGGTGCGGTTTGCACAGCAAAGCATGCAGCAAGGGAAAAAGCCGTCGCAACAAAGCGCTGAAGGGTGATTCTCATGAGATTTCCTCGCCTGATTTTCAAGAGCAGGCAGCAGTG
>JANPAK010000259.1:0-3709 GCA_031429925.1 Variovorax sp. | reverse complement strand
TATTGGTGTGGGCGCCGCGAAGTAAACGGCGGGTCTCGACCAAGGCCTTGGTGGGCATCTGTGCCAATTTCTCGGCCAAGGCCAGCGCCGCCGCAAGCGCATCGTCTTGCACATCCCAAATCATGCCGAACTCTTTGGCTTGCGCCGCAGAGAGCTTTTCACCCGTGAGCGCCAAGCCCATGGCACGCGCCAAGCCTAAACGCTGAGACAGCAGCCAAGAACCGCCCGCGTCGGGAATCAGCCCGATCTTGCTGAAGGCCTGCACAAAGCTAGCGCCGGGCGCAGCAATGGCCATATCGCAGCTCATCACCAAGGACGCACCCGCGCCGGCAGCGACGCCATTGACGGCGCAAACGGTGGGCATACGCAAGCTCATCACAGCGCGTGCCGTGGGGTTGAATTGGGCCTCAATCACGGGGCCCGGGTTGGCCCGCTCCTTCAGGCCGAGGCCGGGAGCGAAATCAAAGCTGCTCAGATCCGCGCCAGCGCAAAAGCCGCGACCTGCGCCAGTGATCACGCAGGCGCGTACCTGCGCATTGGCGCTGGCCCGCGCGAGTGCTGCCCGAAGCGCTTCATGCATCGCAGGGATAAAGCTGTTCAATGCAGCAGGTCGGTTGAGCGTGATCAATGCAATTTTGGCGTTGCCAGCTTCACGCTCTTCATACAAGACGGTAGGGTCAGTCATACTTTTCTCCACACACAAATTTAACATCAATTTAGATTAGTCAACCAAACGGTTGGCTAACACCATCCAGACATGCGGATTGATACAAATAGCCAACCCGAGCGCATTTGATAACATGCTGTTTTGCATATCAACCCTGCGCTAGCGTATTTATCCAAATGAGATCAATGATGACAAAAATCGTGGCTACATTGGTTTCGGCGACGGCCTTCCTAGCCGGATGCGCCACGACCTCAACAGATATTGCCGCGACCTATATTTCGCCCCAGGAATATGCAAACTTCAGTTGCGCTCAGCTGGGTGCAGAAACACAGAGAATTCAAGCGGCTATTGTCGAAACCGGAGGCCGGCTCGACATTGCTGCCGCCCAAGACAAATCTATCATGGGGGTTGGTCGCGTCCTGTTTTGGCCTGTGCTCTTTATTTTGGGCGGAACCAAGAATCAAGAGCTTGAATTTAGCCAATTGAAGGGCAAGTACGAGGCGGTGCAAAAAGCCAGCATCGCTGGGGCATGTTCAACAGTTTTAGAGGCGACAAAAGCCAACCCATCGAACAACGCTACGATCACCTCCAATGAACCCAGCGCTCCAGTCCCAAGCTTAGCGCTAACCGTATCCCCCACCATCGCGCCACCTGCAACGACGAACAGCCCACGCTAATCCCGAATGCAGTCGGTATATAAACACACGAGATAGGCAATATGTCAACAGAACTCATCATCACTGAAAACCTCGGTAGCGTGGCTCGCATCACGCTGAACCGCCCCAAGCAACTTAACGCACTCAACAGCCAACTCATGGACGAGCTGGGCGCGGCCCTCAAAGGGTTTGATGCCGATCCGGCGATTGGTTGCATGATCATCACCGGCAGCGAGAAGGCTTTTGCTGCCGGCGCTGATATCGGCGCGATGGCAAGCTACAGCTTTGCCGATGTCTACAAGGGTGATTACATCACCAAGAATTGGGAAACCATCCGCACCATCCGCAAACCGGTGATCGCGGCAGTGAGCGGCTTTGCACTGGGTGGTGGCTGTGAGTTGGCCATGATGTGCGACTTCATCATTGCCGCTGACAATGCCAAATTTGGCCAACCTGAGATTAAACTGGGCATCATTCCCGGTGCAGGCGGCACGCAGCGCTTACCGCGAGCCGTAGGCAAAGCCAAAGCGATGGACATGGCTTTGACCGGCCGCATGATGGACGCCACCGAGGCCGAGCGTGCTGGATTGGTCAGCCGCGTGGTGCCTTTGACAAATTTGCAAGATGAGGCGTTGGCCGCCGCCAACACGATCTGCGAATACAGCCAAATTGCCGTGATGGCTGCCAAAGAGAGCGTAAACCGCGCCTTTGAAAGCAGCTTGGCTGACGGCGTGATGTTTGAGCGCCGCCTTTTTCACGCGCTGTTCGCTACAGCAGATCAAAAAGAAGGCATGGACGCCTTCGTGAACAAGCGCAAAGCGGCATTTGCCCATCAGTAATGCAGGCCGTCGATCTTCGGTATAATTTGCATCCTTTGGTGATATAGCTCAGTTGGTTAGAGCGCAGCATTCATAATGCTGATGTCGGTGGTTCAAATCCACCTATCACCACCATTCATCCCTGCCTAGTTTCGCTTGGTGGGGATTTTTTTGCGCCTCGTAAACTTGTATGCCATGATGCTGGAAAGCGGTTCCAAATACAGCGTTTGGCCGCATTAACAGCAAGAGAGTGATCGATGACAAACGCACGAATTCAGCGCTGGATCGTACTGAGTAGTTTGATTTTTTGGTGGTGTATCGCCGCTTGGCTTTGGCCCGAGCACCGTGCACTGGCGGTCATTTGCGTTTTTGTTCCCCTCATCATCACACCAGCCCTTTTGGCCTTGCAATGCGCACTAGCCGCGAAAGCCAATCAACATGACCGAGTGCCGCCAGCATCGCTTGCCGATTGGCTTATGGTTTGGATGGCTGAGTGGCGTATTGCCACTTTGGTGTTTAGTTTTTGGCAACCTTTCCGCCATCATGCTTGGCCTGATCGAACGCAGCCTGCAACAGGCCAACGCGGGATCGTTTTGGTGCACGGGTTCTTCTGCAACCGTGCCTTGTGGACACCTTGGATGAAGCGCCTACATGCGAGCCAACGTCCATTCATCGCGGTTGATTTGGAACCAGCATTTGGGTCGATCAGCCGCTATGCCGATGTCGTCGAACGCGCGATCGCTCAGATGGAGCGTACAACCGGTATGGCGCCGGTTTTGGTGGGCCACAGCATGGGGGGCTTGGCTATACGCGCTTGGGCAGCACAGTACGGTAGCGTAGGTCATGGTCTCGCGCGCATTCATCACATGTTTACCTTGGGTACCCCGCACCATGGCACAGCGCTAGCGAAAACATCGCACACGCGCAACGGGCACCAAATGCGACAAGGCAGCGATTGGCTGGCTCAAAATCAAGCGGCATTACCTGCGGAGTTCGCTGCAAAGTTGACCTGCTTCTACTCGAACTGTGACAATATCGTGTTTCCAGCTTCGACGGCCACCATGGAGGGTGCAGACAATCGGTTCGTGCTCGCACGCGGGCATGTCGAATTGGCCTTTGTTGCAGACATTGAACAGATTTGCGTGACGTAAATAGAGAAATCATTGGAGATCACGGATGCCACTGATTGTTGTCATGGATGATGATGCCAGTACCCGGGTGCTGGTTTCGGCAGTGTTGCGCAAAGAGGGTTACAGCGTGCTTTCTGCCGAAGATGGTGGCAAAGGCATGGAGCTGGTGCGCGAGCATCGACCCGACCTGATCATCAGCGATGTGCAAATGCCCGTGCTGGACGGATTCGCCGTGCTTCAGGCTGTGCGCGATAACGAAGCCACGAGCACCACACCCATCATCCTGCTCACGTCGTTGCAAGACCGCGCCAATATGCGCCACGGGATGACGACCGGCGCAGATGATTATTTGACCAAGCCTTTCATGCCGCAGGAATTGAGAGATGCGGTGAACGCTCAACTCAACAAACTTGTGCGTGCCGAAGCGGTTCAGGCTCA
>JANPAK010000258.1:0-5159 GCA_031429925.1 Variovorax sp. | reverse complement strand
GCAAAACTCGCTTGGGCAAGATCAATTCGACGTGGTGATCGTGCCGATTTCCACCTATCGCAACCGAATTCAAGGCGGCAGCCCCGGCAAGATCAAGCGCATCGGCTCGATCAGCGTCAAGGTCAAAGAAGGCCAGAGCATGAAAGCTGCGGAAGACAATATCAAAGAGCTGCTGCGCCAGCGCTTCAAAGTGCAGCCTGGCGCGGATGACCCTTTTAGCGTGCGCAACCTGACTGAAATGTTGCAAGCGCAGGAGGCCAGCAGCCGCATCATGACCCTTCTGCTCGCTGCGGTGGCTGGCATCAGCCTGATCATCGGCGGCATCGGCATCATGAACATCATGTTGGTCAGCGTTACCGAGCGCACGCGAGAAATTGGCCTACGCATGGCCGTGGGCGCCAGGGGCAAAGATATCCTCGCCCAATTCCTCATCGAAGCCGTCACCCTCTCCATCATTGGCGGCGCAATTGGCGTGGGCATTGGCGCGATAGCCACCTGGGCGGTTGGCAATTTTGCTGGCTGGCAAGTCAGCATGTCGGCGGGCTCTATCTTCCTGGCGGTCGGCTTCTCAGCCTTCGTCGGCGTATTTTTCGGGTTTTACCCAGCTCGCCGAGCTTCTAAGCTGCTGCCGATTGAGGCGCTGCGCTATGAATGAGCCGCGTCTGGCAACGAAAACCTCATCCCTAACGAGTTGACCAGTTTCAGTTAGCGTTAGCTCAGGAGCGGGTACGTGTGCGCGCCAGAGGTGGATTCCTGGCGAAATAGCGCTGCAGGCCGCGCAAAATGCTGTCGGCGAGCTGGTCTTGGTAGGCTTCGTCACGGAGCTTTTGCTCTTCTTCGGGGTTGCTGATGAAGGCGGTTTCGATCAGCACGCTGGGAATATCAGGGGCTTTTAAGACGGCGAAGCCGGCTTGCTCGACACGTGGTTTGTGTAGCTTAGCAAAGCTGCTGATTTCGTCGAGAACTTGGTTGCCTAGCTTCAAGCTATCGTTGATCTGTGCTGTGGTGCTCATATCGAGCAGAGCGCGTTGCACTTGCGCGTCTTTGGTTTGTACGCTGATGCCGCCGACCGCATCAGCGCTGTTTTCTTTTTGCGCCATGTAGCGCGCTGCGGCACTCGTTGCGCCACTTTGGCTAAGGGTGAAGACGCTCGCGCCGCGCGCGGTAGGCGTCGTGAAGGCATCAGCGTGGATGCTGATGAACAGATCGGCTTGAACGCGTTGAGCTTTTTGCACGCGCACTGAGAGCGGCACGAAAAAATCGCCGTCGCGCGTGAGGAAAGCGCGCATCGGGCTGCCTTTTATCGCTGTGGCATTGATCCGCTCGCGAAGCTTGAGGGCGATTGAGAGAACAATATCCTTTTCTCTGGTGCCAGCCGGGCCGATTGCGCCGGGGTCTTCGCCACCATGACCTGGGTCGAGGGCGATGATGATGAGACGATCAGTCGGGGCCGACGCCCTAGTGCCATTTTCGGGTTTTTGGTTGATAGATTCTGTGCGAGATGCTATTCTTTTCGTAGCGTCTGTCGACAGCTGAGGCGATGACGCGCTCACAGATGGTCGACTGGCTTGCTGGGCGATCAGCTCTCCCAATGGATCAGCAGCGCGTGGCGTGGCGTTGCCCGAGCTTGCGGCAGGTGCGGCAGCTATCGGCGGCGCTGCCGATGCACTGGCCTTTTGCTTTTCAGCAATCAAGGCCTCGAGCGGATCGATCGTTTGCGTGGGATACAAATCAAACACCAAGCGATGCTGGTATGCCGCAATCGGCGGCAGGTTAAACACTTGGGGCAGGGCACTTTGCTTGAGATCCAGCACAAGGCGCACCAAGCCGGGGGCATTCTGGCCTACACGGATGCCGCTGATAAACGGATCGTCACTTTTCACGCTGCCTACCAGCTCTTTGAGTTGCGGTGATAGCTCAATGCCTTCAATGTCTACCGCCAAGCGCGGCGGGCTGGCGACGAAAAACTGTTTGGCCTTGAGCAGTCCGTCACTTTCGATCGTGACGCGCGTGTAATCCTGCGCTGGCCAGACGCGGACTCCTAAAATCGTAGCGCCCCACGCTATATCTGTGCTGCCCAAGAGCAATATTAAGCCACCAGAGCGCAGAAAATCTCGGCGCAGTGCGCTCGCATCTTGCATCGTCACGCGAGGAGCTCCTGCCCCAGCGGCGTGTACGCCAGCGCCGTCACGCTGCGCGAATCATCGCCGTTGGCAACGATGTGCAGGGCAACATCGGGCTTGGGCAACACGCCTTGCGCTTTTTCTGGCCATTCCACGAGCTTCAAGCCCGGGCTGGCGAGAAGATCGCGGAAACCGGCCTCTTCAAACTCTCTCGGATGGGCAAAGCGATACAAATCGAAATGCCAAATGTTCAACTCGGCCTGAGCAGTGACCACGCTATAAGGCTCCACCACCGCGTAGCTCGGGCTCTTGATGCGGCCGTGTACACCGAGCGCGCGCAGCAGGTGGCGCACTAGCGTTGTCTTGCCAGCGCCCAGATCGCCATGCAACTCGATCAGCGCATTGCTCAAGGCTGGCAAGCTGGCCCATCGCTGTGCAAAGGCCTGCGTGGCGGGTTCATTAGGCCAATTCAAGACGCGAGGCGGCAAGGTTTCTACAATCAAGGCGTGCTATCCGTTCAACAACAATTCAATCAAGAAGAATTCATGCCCAAGCTTGGGGCTTGGGGCGCAGAGTTGGGATTGTCTCAAATCGGCGTGGCCGGTGTGGATTTGAGTGATGCTGAGCCCGGATTGCAAGCTTGGTTGGAGGCAGGCTTTCACGGCAGCATGCATTACATGGCCTCACACGGCATGAAGCGTGCGCGGCCCGCTGAGCTCGTGCCTGGCACGGTGAGCGTGATCACGGCGCGGGTGGATTACCTGCCTGATTCACAGGGCGAGGGCTGGCAGGCCGTTGAGTTTTCTCGGTTGCAGCAGCCTAGCGAGGGCATTGTGTCGATCTATGCAAGAGGGCGGGACTACCACAAGGTGTTGCGTTCACGGCTGCAAAAGCTAGCGGACCGAATCGCCAAAGAGGTCGGTCCGTTCGGATATCGGGTGTTCACCGATTCCGCCCCCGTGTTGGAGGCTGAGTTAGCCGCACGCAGCGGCATTGGATGGCGCGGCAAACACACGTTGATCCTCTCGCGCGATGCCGGATCGATGTTTTTTTTGGGCGAAATCTATGTGGATCTTGCGCTGCCTGCGAGCCAGCCGGTTCTCTCGCACTGCGGAAGTTGCACGAGCTGCATTGATGTCTGCCCCACCCAAGCCATTGTTGCGCCTTTCCAGCTTGACGCTCGGCGCTGTATTTCTTACCTGACCATCGAGCACAGCGGCGCGATACCTTTGGAGTTTCGAGCGCTGATCGGCAATCGCATTTACGGTTGCGACGATTGTCAGCTTGCCTGCCCTTGGAATAAATTCGCCCAACGCAGCGCTTTGCCCGATTTTGATGAACGCGTAGGGCTTGTTGGTCAGCAACTGGTGACTCTGTTTGGCTGGAGCGAAGAGGATTTCTTGAGCTACACCCAAGGTAGCGCCATTCGCCGCATCGGGCATGAAAGATGGCAGCGCAACATATCGGTGGCGATGGGTAACGCCCTGCGCAATCCCAGCGTCACTGGCGCGGATGCAGCCGCGATACGGCAGATGTTGAACGAAAAAAGACCCAGTGTCAGTGCTCTGGTCTTGGAGCACATCGACTGGGCCTTAGTGGCCGATTGAGGATGTCTTACTCGACTTTGGCCTTCTGGCGCAAGCCGCTTTGATAGGCTTGGAGCTTCTGCTGCTGCAGTTGCTGAGCAATTTGAGGCTTAACTTGATCGAGTGGCGGCATTGGGGTTTCCCGGATGTCATCGACACGGATCACGTGAAAGCCAAACTGGCTTTTCACAGGTGCGTCGGTGACTTTGCCTTTGGCAAGCTTGACCATGGCGTCTGAGAATTCTTTGACGTAACTGCCGGGAGCGGCCCAATCCAAGTCGCCACCCTTAGCACCTGAGCCTGGATCCTTGGAGTTTTTCTTCGCCAGATCCTCAAACTTGGCGCCTTTCTTCAGACCCGCAATCAGTTTGACGGCATCGGCTTCTTTCTCGACCAAGATATGGCGAGCGCGGTATTCCTTGCCGCCGTTGGCTGCGACGAACTTATCGTATTCAGCCTTGATATCGCTGTCGGTGACGGGATTCTTCTTCTGGAAATCAGCGAACAGCGCGCGAATCAACACGACTTGACGAGCTTGTTCCATCTGAATTCTGAAGTCGTCATTGGCATCAAGCCCATTTTTTTGAGCTTCCTGCATGAACACTTCGCGATTAATCACTTCTTCGCGGATCTGCGCCTGAATGTCTGGGGTAACCGGGCGACCTTGGCTAGACACTTGTTTGGCCAGCTCTTCGACACGGCTGCTCGGCACGGGCTTGCCGTTGACAATTGCCAAATTTTGCGCGACAGCTGCGCCCGACAAACCGATCATGAGGCTCACGGCCATTGCAGACAGCTTCAGTTTCATCTTCATTTCCTGTAAAAAATCAATTTATCACTTCAATGGCGAGGGCATGCAAGCCCCGCTCTAGAAATCCTTGGCATGCATCATACACAAGCCGATGGGCGGCAACTCGGCTCTTTCCATCGAACATTCGAGACGATATGCGCACCCGCAAGTGGGTACCGAAACTTTGCCCGTCCGGATTGCCCGCATGGCCTGCATGCGCCGCAGATTCATCCAGCACTTCGAGCCGCGTGGCTTGCAATTGTTCCTGCAAATGCCTTTGTACTTCATCTGCCGCAGCGATCATTCTTCATCTTTCGGCAAGTGTTTGGCGATGTAAAAGCCTTGCACCACGAGAAACACAATCGGAAAGGCATAGCCCCAAAGCTTAAAATTGACCCACTGATCGGTGGTGTAGAAATAGGCAACAAAGGCGTTTAAAGCGGCCATGAAAAAGGTGTAAGCCACCCAAGCCACGGTGAGATTGCGCCACACCTGCTCAGGCAATACCAGCGCATTGCCCAGCATCATGCGCAGAAAGTTCTTGCGAAAGCCCCACAGGCCACTGGGCTGCGCCAACCCCATTGCGGTGTACTGCTTCGTGGGTTTGTTTTTGTTGAAAGGATCATCTTGCAGCAGCAGCGTGAGCGACCGATTACCGAG
>JANPAK010000257.1:0-4029 GCA_031429925.1 Variovorax sp. | reverse complement strand
CCTGCTCGACGAAGCCACCAGCGCCCTCGACGCGCAGGAGGATGGGGGCGTCTTTGAGCATGGCGCGGGCAATGGCGATGCGTTGGCGCTGGCCGCCGGAGATGCGCACGCCGCGCTCGCCCAGGAAGGTGTCGTAGCCCTCGGGCATCTGGCGGATGAATTCATCGGCAAACGCGTCTTTGGCTGCTTGCTTGACTTCTTCATCGGTGGCGCTGGGGCGGCCATAGCGGATGTTTTCAAGAGCGCTGGCCGAGAAAATCACCGCGTCTTGCGGCACCACGGCAATCGCGCCGCGCAGCGCTTGCAGAGAAAGTTCTTCAATCGGCGTGCCAAAAATCAGAATGCGGCCAGTTTGCACTTCGTAAAAGCGCTGAAGGAGCTGAAAGATCGTCGTTTTGCCAGCACCGCTCTCGCCCACCAAGGCCAGCGTCTCGCCGCGCCGCACGGCAAGGCTGAGGCTAGCTAAGGCCGCTTGGTGGGGGCGGGACGGATAGTGAAACTCAGTTGCTATAAATTCAATAGCATTTGGCGCAGATTCTATATAGGTTAGAGGCTTATTTTGCTTGGAAACGATGTGTTCGGGGGCATGCAGGAGCTCCATCAGCCGCTCGGTGGCGCCGGCGGCGCGCAGCAGATCGCCGTAGACCTCGCCCAACACGGCAAACGCACTGGCCAAGATGATCACGTAGACCACGGTTTGCCCCAAATGCCCGGCGCTGATCTTGCCGGCCACAACAGCTTGGGTGCCTTGAAACAAGCCCCAGAGCAGGGCGGCCGAGGTGGCGATGATGATGAAGGCCACGAGCGCAGAGCGCATCGTCGTGCGCCGAATCGCTACACGAAAGGCGTTGTCTGTGGAGACGTTAAAGCGCGCTGCCTCGCGGCCTTCAGCCGTGTAGCTTTGCACCACGGGAATCGCATTGAGCACTTCAGAGGCAATGGCGCTGGAATCGGCGACGCGATCTTGGCTGGCGCGCGAGAGCTTGCGCACGCGGCGGCCCACTAGCAGAGCGGGAAGCACGATGAGCACCAAAATACCCAAGACCTGCATCATCACGTAGGGGTTCGTCCACACCAGCATCGCCAGCGCGCCGATGCCCATCACCGTATTGCGCAGGCCCATGGAGAGCGATGAACCCACCACCGTTTGTACCAGCGTGGTGTCAGCGGTGAGACGCGAAAGCACTTCGCCGGTTTGTGTGGTTTCAAAAAACTGAGGTGATTGACGCAGCACTTTGG
This sequence comes from Variovorax sp., assembly GCA_031429925.1. Lineage (GTDB taxonomy): Bacteria > Pseudomonadota > Gammaproteobacteria > Burkholderiales > Burkholderiaceae_C > JANMDU01. Next base: position 2,790 of record JANPAK010000257.1, on the reverse strand, counting down.
CATACACGGCATTGCGCAAATCGGCGGTGATTCGCTCGCCCAGCCAGCTCACCGTGAAAAACCGCGCGGCACTGAATAAACCCAGTGCCACGGCGACTAAAAACAAATCAAAGAAATGCCCACGCAGCGCAAGCAACTGCGCGCCTTTGTCGGCTGCCGAACCGCCAGCTTGCAAGCCGCCATCGATCAGCTCGCGCAGCGCAATCGGAAACGCCAGCGTGGCTACGGCGGCGAGCACGAGGAACAGCAAAGCCGCGCCGATGCGGCCCAGATAAGGCTTAAGAAATGGAAGCAGGCCGCTTAAGGATTGCGGCGAGCCAGGGGCTGATGCTTTATCTGGCATATGAGTCACTCACTAATTGATAGCGCTTTGCGCAGAATCTACGCCGGCAATATGGCCAAATGGCTTCAAATTTCAATGCAAATGCCGATGCGAATGCGCGTAACCATGATCGTGGTGGTCGTGATCATGGTTGGCTTCCATCTTGAAGAAGCCCACGCCGGCGCTGCCTTTGCCGATTTCGTCGATCGTCGCTTCGCGAATGCCGTCGATCTTGATACGAAGCCTGAGTGACATTCCGGCCAACGGGTGGTTTCCATCAAGGATGACGTGCTCTGGGTAAACATCGGTCACATGGAAAAAGACGTCTTTGGGCGCAGATGGGTCGCAGCCAGGCGGCAGGCCTTCAAAGAGCATGCCTTCTTCAAGCTGCTCGGGAAATTTGTCGCGCGGGGCGATGTAGACCAGTTTTTCGATGTAATCACCGAAAGCATCTTGCGGCTCCAGATGCAGTTCGACCACCTCGTTGATCACTTTGCCGACCAAATTTTCATCGATCTTGGCCAGCAGATCGTTACCGCCGACCAGAAACTCAGCGGGCTCGTCGAGCACCTCAAGCTCCTGGCCAAGCGAGTCTTTCATCACCCAAGTGAGCGCAACAACGCATTGGGGGCTGACGTGGTGGAGTTGATTTTCTTCAGACATGAGGCATTGCAGAGGGTGATTGAGGCAGAATTGTCCCATGAATGTGAAACTACCCCTCGCGCTCTTGGGCGGCATCAGCCCTGAGCAGTTTATGAGCCAGTATTGGCAAAAAAAGCCACTGTTGATTCGCGGCGCAGTTGCCGATTTCAAACCGTTGATCAGCGAACCAGAGCTGTTGGCACTGGCGGCCGACGATGAAGTGCAGTCTCGCCTGGTGGAGCGCACCAGCAAAGGCTGGAAGCTAACTGCCGGGCCCATCGATCAAGCGCCTAGCGCGAAGAAGAAAGACTGGACGCTGCTGGTGCAGGGCGTTGATCTGCACGTGGGGGCGGTGCATGCGCTGATGCAGCAGTTTCGCTTTGTGCCGGATGCTCGGCTCGATGATGTGATGATTTCCCTCGCAAGCCAGGGCGGTGGCGTGGGGCCGCATTTTGATTCGTACGATGTGTTTTTGTTGCAGGCGGCAGGGCGTAGGCGCTGGCAAATTTCAAATCAGAAAGATTTGACCTTGGTGGAAGGTGCGCCTCTTAAAATCCTTCAAAACTTCACGCCGAAGAAGGAATACATCCTCGAGCCCGGTGACATGCTCTATTTGCCACCGCGCTATGCGCACGATGGCGTGGCGCTGGACGCTGGATGTCAGACCTATTCCATCGGTTTTCGCGCACCCCGCGCAGGGGAGTTGGCGCGCGAGCTATTGCATCGACTGGCCGAAGAAATTGCTGATGACATGGATGTTGATCCCAAGCTGGCCATGCTCTACCAAGACAAAGTTCAGCCCGCCACCGCTACACCGGGCCAGTTGCCGGCGCAGCTTGTGGCCTTTGCGGTGGAAGCCGTGCATCGCTCGCTTGCAGACAAAACCTTGATCGAGCAATTGATTGGCGAATACCTCACCGATCCCAAAGTGGGCGTGTATTTTGACGAAGGCCAGTTGCCCAAAACCTACCAGCGAGTGATTCTGAGCAGCGCCACCCGCATGAGCTATGACGCCAAACACATGTTCATCAATGGCCAAAGCTTCCGCTGCGCCGGAAAAGACGCCAAAATTCTGCGCAAGCTGGCCGATGAGCGTACGCTGTCTGCTGTTGATTTGAAGTCATCTAGCCCAGAACTGGCGGGGGCGATCAGCGAGTTTTGTAAAGAAGGATGGTTGTATGCTGAGTGATCCTGCGTCATCAGCCCCGGCAGCAAGCGCGCCGCAAAAAGCGCCCTTGCCCGAAGGCGTATTTTCTGGGCGCGCCGAGTTTCAACAACTGATCCGCAACGCGATTCAAGCCGCCGCAGATGAGGGCTGGCGCGAGATGATCTGGTTTGACTACACCTTTGATGAATGGCCGTTGGGCGAGCGAAGTGTTGAGGCCAGCCTTCAGGCCTGGAGTCAAACCGGGCGCAAGCTCACCATTGTGGCCAAGCGCTTTGATACCGTGATCGCCAAGCATCATCGTTTTGTGGCTTGGCGCAAGCAATGGAGCCACATCATTGAAGCCCGGGCGGTGAGCTCGGCCAGCGAAGAAGAGTTTCCCAGCATGCTATGGAGCCCCGGCTGGGTGCTGCATCGCCTGCAGCCCACCTGGAGCAAAGGCATCACCAGCCCCGACGCGGTGCGGCGGCTTCAAACCAAAGAGTTGATGGCTGATTGGCTCTCAAAGAGCTCGCTTGGTTTTGCCTCGACCACGCTTGGACTCTGAGCCAGCTTGACCTTCAAACACCCGCGCGGCCGCAACTAGCACCTGTTTTCGCAGCCAGCGGTGAGACTGCAGCCCTGTGCTGCGCCGATGCCACAAGCTATCGACATGCACCAT
>JANPAK010000256.1:0-5686 GCA_031429925.1 Variovorax sp. | reverse complement strand
CGTTGAGCGCACCGGTGCGGCTGGCCAACTGCACACCCGCTTGAAAAGCGCTGTATTGCTGACCCGCGCGCGGGATCTCCCACACGCCCGCCAAATTCAAGCCTTCAATCGAAAAAGCTTTGCTGCCCACACGACGTGTCGCAGGCAAGGCACCCAGTGCGGTCTCACCCATCACGACGGCGTCGACAGCGATGCTAGCAATGGCATCGATCAACGCATCCAGCGCTGGGTGCGCGTTGGCGATGCGCGGCTCGCCTAAGTGGATCACATTCGATTCGTCACCACCCCCTAGCTCCAGGTCTAGATCGATGATCGGAACCCCCTGGGCATCCAGCACAGGCTCTTTCCCCTGCCCGTTAGCAGGCAGGCCGCTAGCCTCTTGGGCGTCGGGCTGCGCCACACGCGGCGCATTGCGCCGCTGCGTCCAAGCGCTGTGCGCCACCACCCCGGCAAGCACCAAGCCACCCAACACCGCTAGGCCAAGGGTTAAATTGTTCAAACGGTCTCCACCATCTTGGTCGCCGCTTCCATATCCACGGCAACGATGCGCGAAACACCCTGCTCCTGCATCGTCACGCCAATCAACTGCTCGGCCATTTCCATCGCAATTTTGTTGTGACTGATAAACAGGAACTGCGTGCCCTTCTTGCTCATACTGGTCACCAACTTGGCGTAGCGCTCGGTATTTGCATCGTCCAGTGGCGCATCCACCTCGTCAAGCAAGCAAAAAGGCGCAGGGTTGAGCATGAAGATGGCAAACACCAGCGCAATCGCCGTAAGCGCCTTCTCCCCGCCTGAGAGCAGGTGGATCGTTTGATTCTTCTTGCCCGGGGGCTGCGCCATCACCTGCACACCAGAATCAAGAATCTCGCCGCCCGTCATCATGAGCTTGGCATTGCCGCCGCCGAAAAGTTCGGGGAACATCTTGCCAAAATGCTCATTCACGGTATTGAACGTGCCTTGCAGCAATTCTCGAGTTTCGCCATCAATCTTCACAATCGCGTCTTGCAACGTGCTCATGGCCTCATTCAAATCGGCCATTTGCGCGTCAAGGAAGGTTTTACGTTCGCGCGAGGCCGTGAGCTCTTCCAATGCAGCGAGGTTGACCGCCCCAAGTGCGTTCACATCCCGCTGGAACTGGTCGATGCTGCCCTGCAAGCCACTTAATTTGACCTTACCCTCGTCAATGCTCTTTGCCACAGCGTCAAGGTCAGCATTGGCATCAACCAAATGCTGCGAGTACTGCTCCAAACCAATGCGGGCCGCTTGCTCTTTGAGCTGGTATTCCGTGATCTTGGCGCGCAGGGGATCAAGCTCGCGCTCCAGTTGCAAGCGGCGCTCATCCGATGCACGCAGCTTGCTCGTGAGATCGTCATACTCGCTGCGCTTGGCGCCAAGGGCTGATTCGCGCTGCATCTTCACCGCCAATGCACTTTGCAAACCCGCCTGGGCAGCCGCGTCTGTCAAGCGCGTCAGCTCTTCTTGCGCGCGCTGATTGTCTTCTTGCAATGATGCCGTTTGCTGCGCGGCCGTTTCAATGGCTCGCGAGAGCTCAGCTCGTCGCGCTTCCAAGCTTCGCGCTGCAAAGGTGGCCTCCTGAGACTGGCGCTCCAAACCACGCAACTGCTCACGCGCCTCAGACAATTTGCGCTGCGATTCAATCACGCGCTCATCGAGCTGCGCATGACGCTCTTGGTTGTCAGCCAGTTGCATATCCAACTCTTCAAAACGGCCTTCTGCGGCCGCTTTGCGCTCTTGCAAGTCTTGCAGTTGCGCATCTATTTCTCCCAAATCGCCACTGAGCTGCTCAGCGCGCGCGCGCGTTTGCTCCGCCAATTGCGTCAGGCGCAGCGTTTCCACTTGCAGCTCATGCGCTCGCTGCGTGCCCTCTGCTGCCTCACGCCGCACTCCCACAAGCCGCTGGGAAACATCGTTGTACTGCGCCTCGGCCTTGAGCAAGCTATTGCGGCTTTCTTCAACGATGAAGGCTTGCGCACGTAATTGCTTGTCAATGTTTTCGATCTCTTGGGCCCTGGCCAGCAAACCCGCTTGCTCAGAGTCTTGGGCGTAAAAGCTCACGCTGTAGTGGCTCACGCAATGACCGCTCTTGACGTAAATCACTTCGCCGGGCTGTAGCTTGTCTCTTGCGGCAAGCGCATCCTCCACGGATTGCGCTGTGTAGCAACCGTGCAGCCAATCGACCAGCAAAGCCTTCAGGCCAGCATCGTTCACGCGCAGCAAATCAACCAGCTTGGGCAAGCTCGAGGCCTTCTCAGGCGCAGCGGCTTGTGGCGGGCTGTAGAAAGCGAGTTTTGCGGGAGGCGCATCTTGCGCGAACGCGCGCACTGTCTCTAGCCGGCTCACCCCGAGACTCATCATGCGCTCGCGCAAGGCGGCCTCTAGCGCTTGCTCCCATCCCTGTTCGATATGCAGCTTCGTCCAAAGGGCGGCAAGGCTGTCCAAGCCATGCTTTTGCAGCCAAGGCTTCAGTTTGCCATCGGTCTTGACCTTGTCTTGCAAAGCTTTGAGCGCCTCCACCCGGGCCGACAGATCCGCATTCTTGGCCGACTCTTGGTTCGATGCGCTTTGCTTGGTGCGGCGATCTTCATCCAGCTGCGGCAAGCTGATCTGAAGTTCATGCAAACGCGCTTCAGCAATATCTTTGGCTTGCGCGGCCGTTGCCAGCTGCGCCGTCAGGTTCATCAAACGTTGCTCGTCGGGCGAGGCCAATGCATTCTTGTCGGCCATCAAGCGCTCGCGGCGCAGCGTCAGGCCCCGCGACTGCTCTTCAATATTGCGCTGATCGGCAGCGAGCACCTGTATTTGTTGCTGCACCTGCGTCACCGCGCTGCGCTGCTCATTGGCTTTGCTCTGGGCGATCCGCAGCGCATCTTCTAGCTCGGGCATGCGCAAAGCTTGCTCTTCGCACTGAGCCGCCAGCAAAGCAGACGTCTCGTCGCCCTGTGCGGTTTGCTCCGAAAGCGACTCAATCTCTGCGGCAGACTGCTGCTGGCGAGCCAACCACTGCGCGGCCTGCTCTTTGATCTGCTGCAGACGCGCCTCCATCCGCTGGCGACCTTCCACCACAAAGCGAATCTCTGCCTCCAGCCGGCCCACCTCTGCGCTAGCTTCATACAGCAAGCCCTGCGCTTGGTTAACGCCATCGCCTGCGGCGTAGTGCGCTTGCCGAATCGTCTCCAGCTCACTTTCAATCCTGCGAAGGTCGGCAATGCGTGACTCAAGCGCGTTCACCACCGCTTCCTGATCGGCCTTGACTTTGGATTGCTCCGCCAAAGCATCCGCCCGCTTTAAAAACCACAGTTGCTGCTGCTTGGTGGCAATGCCATCTTGCAGCGCCTTGTATTTTTGCGCGACCTCAGCCTGCTTCTCTAGTTTTTCTAAGTTGGCGTTGAGTTCACGCAAAATATCATCCACCCGCGTGAGATTCTCACGCGTGTCGCTCAAGCGGTTTTCGGTCTCGCGGCGGCGCTCTTTGTATTTGGAGACGCCAGCGGCCTCCTCTAAAAACAAACGAAGCTCTTCAGGGCGCGATTCAATGATTCGGCTGATCGTACCCTGCCCGATGATGGCGTAAGCGCGTGGCCCCAGGCCCGTGCCCAAAAACACATCCTGCACATCACGGCGGCGCACAGGTTGGTTGTTGATGTAGTAGCTGCTTGTGCCATCGCGCGTGAGCACCCGCTTGACGGCGATTTCGGCAAACTTTGCCCACTGACCGCCAGCGCGATGATCGCCATTGTCAAACATCAATTCGACGCTCGATCTGCTCGAAGCCTTCCGGGTGGTTGTTCCGTTGAAAATCACATCTTGCATGGATTCGCCGCGCAGCTCAGAGGCACGGCTTTCACCCAGCACCCAGCGCACCGCATCCATGATGTTGGACTTACCGCAACCGTTGGGCCCGACCACGCCGACGAGTTGCCCAGGCAGCAGGAAGTTGGTTGGCTCGGCGAAAGACTTGAAGCCAGATAACTTGATCGAATTGAGACGCACGAAATACCCGGGGAAGAGCTGTTTTTATAGCGAGACAGCGATGTTACCTGAGTCAAATCCGCTGGCGATGCCGCTTTTTTGAGGTTCGTCACAATCGCTATACATTTCATAGCATTCTGCGCATATTTTATATGGTCTGGAGCCTAAAAAGGCTCTTAGAACTATCCCAGAAAGACCAAAGGCCGCATACAGCGGCCTTGGGCGAGGGTCAGGCTGATCAGAGCAACGTTTTGATCATCAGCCTATAAAGCGGGCTTCAACCGCCCACGCGCCCCATCGCGCCGCGAATATCGGCCATCAGGCGATCATCGTTCAAGGCTGACTGCCAAAAGCGCTGGTCTTGGGCGGCTGCCCGGCGAGCTTCCTGACGCGCTTGCCACGCACCGCGCAGCTTGGTCAACAATTGGCTGAACGGGCGTGCCAGCAATGCCATGGCGGCGAAACCAACGGCCCACAGGCCGATCCAAGCGGCAAACAAATGGCCATCGGCAATTGTTTCGATCAGCTGATTGGCCACCACCAAGAGCGCAGCGACGAGCGCCGTGACCAAAATGCCCGCCTGCAGACGGGCACCGTCCGGACCCCAAGGGCGCGATTGCATATACGAAACTGCGTTTTCCAGACGCTCAACGCCAGCGTGGCGGCTAGAAAAATCAACGTGGATGAATTTGCTCATGACATATCCCTTCAATGAACTCCCGGCCAGTGTGGCCGAGAGGATGAGCGAAGTATAGGGTAAACACCAATGTTCTAATACTTTATATCTATGATGTTTATTATTCACTATAGTGATACATTATTGAGATTTTCTGCTTCAAGCCCATGCCCTCCGCGCCGCCCAACTTTCGCACCCTCGATCTAAACCTGCTGCGCGTGTTTGACGAAGTCATGACCGAGCGAAGCCTCACCCGCGCCGCACACCAGCTATCGATGACGCAACCCGCAGTGAGCAACGCCATGAAGCGTCTGCGTGATGCGCTGCAGGACGAGCTGGTGCATCGTTCTGGCTTCGGTGTGGAGCCCACGCCCCGTGCATTGGCGCTTTGGCCTGCCGTTCGCGCTGCGCTGCAAAGCCTCGAGCAAACGCTGTCTCCCGGCGAGTTTGATGCTGCGCGTTCCGATACCACATTTGTTTTGGCCATGGCAGATGCCACGGCCGCTGAACTCATGCCCAGTTTGGTTGAGACGATGGAGCGCGAAGCGCCTGCGATTTCCATGCGCGTGGTGCCGCTCTCCACCCGCGATCCACGGCGCATGTTGGCTGATGGTCAGTTGGATTTGGCAGTGGGTCACTTCCCAGCCGTGCTTGCAGACATCACCGCCCAGGCTCAAGCCGGTCAAACGATTGGCGGTCTGGGTGCCGGTTTTTCACATGACCGCTTGTATGACGGAGAGTATGTGTGCGTGATGCGCAAAGGCCATCCTTTGGCTGAACTGCCCCACCTCAGCCTAGATACCTTCTGCGCAGCGCACCATCTGCTGGTGAGCTTTTCAGGACGCGCGTTTGGCTTTGTGGATGAGGCTCTTGCGGGCCTATCCCGCCAAAGGCGGATCGTGCTGACGGTGAATCAGTTCTTTACGGCGGGCCGCGTGGTGGCTCGGTCTAACCTGTTGACGGTATTGCCAAGGCATTTTGTACAGGTTGCCAACACCAGCGGCGACCTACTGGTGC
>JANPAK010000255.1:0-1543 GCA_031429925.1 Variovorax sp. | reverse complement strand
GCAGCTTGCTGCCGCTGCCGAAAACGATCAATTCAGGCTGGAAAGCGGCCAGTTGCTCAAAATGCGTGGCGGCGAGTTGCTCGAACGAAACGCCTGGCCAATCAAGCCGCTCACCTTGCGAGCCGAGCACGATGGAATGCGTCAGTTTCTCCTGCTGAGGCTTGCCGTCGACAAAAACTCCCACACTGACCCAGCCGGGGCCGTAGCCAGTGATGACTTGTGTGTCGACTTTATCGGGCTGAAGTTTCATCAATGACCTTGCTGCAATGCACAAAAAGTGGGCGGGAATGTGGTCAAATTATAGGTTTCCGCCATTCAGAACGCCCTAGGAGGGACTTGCATGAAAACAATCAACAAATCTGCCAAGCTGGCCAATGTGCTTTACGACGTGCGCGGGCCGATTGTGGACGCGGCCAAGCGCATGGAAGACGAAGGCCAGAAGATCATCAAGCTCAATATCGGCAACCTCGCGCCCTTTGGCTTCGATGCGCCCGAAGAGATTCAGCAAGACATGATCCGCAACCTGCCCAATTCGGCAGGCTACTCCGATAGCAAAGGTATTTTCGCGGCGCGCAAGGCTGTGATGCACTACACCCAGCAGCAAGGTATTGCCGGCGTGACCTTGGATGACATTTACTTGGGCAACGGCGCGAGCGAGCTGATCGTGATGGCCGCCAATGCGTTGCTAGACAACGGCGACGAACTGCTCGTGCCTTCGCCCGATTACCCGCTCTGGACCGCTGCCACATCGCTGTCTGGTGGCAGCCCCGTGCACTACCACTGCGATGAAGACAATGGCTGGATGCCCAATTTGGCCGATATCCGAGCCAAGATCACAGCGCGCACCAAGGGCATCGTGGTCATCAACCCGAATAACCCAACGGGCGCTTTATACAGCGACGAACTCCTCAAAGGCATCATCGAGATCGCCCGCGAGCATGAGTTGGTGTTGCTGTCCGATGAGGTGTATGACAAGGTGCTGTATGAAGGCGTGAAACACACCGCGCTGGCTTCTCTTTCAACCGACGTGCTCACGCTCACTTTCAATTCCCTCTCCAAAGCCTACCGCTCCTGCGGCTACCGCGCCGGCTGGATGATTGTCTCGGGCCCAAAGCACATTGCCAAAGATTTCATCGAAGGCCTGAACATGCTGGCCAATTTGAAGCTCGGCTCCAACGTGCCCGGCCAATACGCGATTCAAACCGCGCTTGGCGGCTACCAGAGCATTCACGATCTCACCAAAGCAGGCGGCAGATTACGCCGCCAGCGCGATTTAGCCTATGAGCTGATCACCGCGATTCCGGGCGTGAGCTGCGTCAAGCCCGAGGCGGCGCTGTATATGTTTCCCAAGCTCGATCCGAAGATTTACCCGATTGAAGACGATCGCCAGTTCTTCCTTGAAGTGCTCAAAGAAACTCGCGTGATGCTCGTGCAAGGCACAGGCTTTAATTGGGGCGCATCGGATCATTTCCGCATCGTCTTCCTGCCGCATGAAGATGATCTGCGCGAGGCGATTGGCCGCTTGGCACGCTTCTTTGAAAGC
>JANPAK010000254.1:0-3950 GCA_031429925.1 Variovorax sp. | reverse complement strand
CCCAAATGCAGCTTTCTCAATCGCCCCTTGACGCGGCCTTCGTTCAAAACCCCTATGCCTTTTATGAGCGGGCAAGGGCCGTGGGGCCGTTGTTTCACTGGGAAGAGTACGGCATGCTGGCCACAGGAGACTACGCGGCGGTCAACGCGATTTTGCGTAGCCGCAGCTTTGGGCGCGAAGCCTTGCCCGAACGCGCTGTGGCGATCCCTGAGCATTTGAAGCCGTTTTATGCGGTGGAGGCGCATTCGATGCTGGAGCTGGAGCCGCCGCGCCACACCCGCCTGCGCAATTTGGTGCTGCGCGCCTTCACGTCGCGGCGCATTGCGGCCTTGCAGCCAGAGATTGAAAGCTTGGCGCATCAGTTGATCGATGGATTTCCGGGGGGTGAGTTTGATCTATTGGCACACTTTGGCCAGCGTTTGCCGGTGATCATCATTGCGCGCTTGCTGGGGGTGCCCGAAAGCATGTGTGGCGATCTGCCCAAGTGGTCGCGTGCGATGGTGGGCATGTACACGGCCGGTCGCACGCGCGAGACGGAAGATCGCGCGGTTGCGGCAACCGAAGCCTTTGTGGCCTTTCTGCGTGAGTACGTGAAGGCGCGCCGCCAAGAGCCGCGCGACGACCTCATCACCGAACTGATTGCGGCGGAAGAGGGCGGAGAAAAACTATCCACCGACGAGCTGATTAGCACCTGCATCCTGCTGCTCAATGCGGGGCATGAGGCGACGGTGCACACGATCGGTAACGGGGTGAAGACCCTGCTGCAAACTGGTACGCGCGTCGCACGAGATAACGCAGCAGCTTGCGTCGAAGAAATCTTGCGCTTTGATCCTGCGCTGCATATGTTCACACGCTGGGCCTACGAGGAGGTTGAAATTCAAGGCCATCGTTTTCAGCGCGGTGATCAGGTGGCCTTGCTGCTCGCAGCGGCTAACCGTGATCCGGCGATTTGGCCAAATGCAGAGGTCTTCGATATCGGGCGCGAGATCAAGCCCATGGCCAGCTTCGGCGCTGGGCTGCATTTTTGTGTCGGTGCGCCGCTGGCCCGCTTGGAGCTGGTGACTGCGCTACCGATTTTGTTTGAGCGCCTGCCGCATTTGCGCCTCGCGGCTGAGCCGGTTTACGGCGATGTGTACCATTTTCATGGCCTGAGCCAACTGTTGGTGACCAAAGCCTAGCCTACGCCTGGCAGGAGCGCGATGGCAAGCTGCGATGGCCTCGAAGGCTCAGCGCACTAAGCGCCAGTCTCCCGCATGCGCCTGCGCATAGCCCTGCGCGAGATCGCGGTTATCGTGCTGATTGGGATGGAAATCCTTGCGGAAGTAGGCCATCAGGGGCTTGGTTGTCGTCCAAATCCAGCCACCGCCTTTGCTCGGGCGACCAAACCAAAACTGTGCGGCGCTCAGCCATGTGGATGGCTTGAAGAGTGTGCCATCGTGCCAGAGGTTGTTCACCGTCTGACGCATCACATCGGCCAGCAGCATGATCGTGCCGTAGATGAAATAGCGTACACGCCAGCGATGACCGCCACCAAGCGCGGTGTAGAGATCAAAGGCCACGGCCTTGTGCTCCGTCTCTTCCAGCGCATGCCAGCGCCAGACTTGTTGCATGGCGGGAATCATGTGTTCGGTGTAGGCCGGGTTGCGTAGCAGCGCATCAGACATCACCGCGGTGTAGTGCTCATTGGCGGCTGTCACGCCGAGGTGATGAATCGGTTTGACGTGCTCATGCTGCTTGAAGCGAGCCCAGATGCGGGGCTCAACATCATTTTTGAAGCCTTGCTGCGCTAGGTGGCTGTTGAACTGGGCATGCACATGGCGATGCGTGGCTTCTTGGGCGCAAAAATCGCGAATGGTTTCGTGCATCGATTCATGCTCTGGTGTCTGCGGCAAGTTGGGCTGCATGCGCTTGACGGAATCAATGAACAACTGCTCGCCAGCCGGGAAGGTCATGGACAGGGCGTTGTAATACGCCGTGCGAAAGGCATCGCCTTGGCCGCGGGCGTTTTTGAACCAATGGCGATCAAAGCCCTGGGACAGATCCACATGAAGCTTGCGAATGGGCAAATGGGTGGGAGAGGGGTGCAGTGTTTCCATGCCTAGAATATACTGAGCTTTATTCAGATTTGAAACTCGCTATTTGCTCAGATTTTTAGGAGCAACCCAAAAATGCCATCGTCAACGCCTAGAAAGCAAGTTTCTCCAATAAGCGAAGCGCGCCGAGAGCCTTCCCAGGAACGCGCTTTGCGCACGATTGAGACTATTTTTATCGCGACAGCTCAGATTGTGGAAGAGCATGGCGTCCATGCCCTGAACACCAACAAGATCGCCGCCAAGGCGGGTTTTTCAGTGGGCACCTTGTATCAATACTTCCCCAGCAAGGAAGCGATTTTGCTGGCCATGATTGAACGCCAGCGTACCCGTGTGCTCGAGCGGCTTTCGCAGTTGCTATCAATAGCGGAGCATTCTGCGCAGGATCCGCAAGGGCTGATTGCCAAAATCATTCATATCTTGGTGGAGGCTTTTGGCTCAGGCCGGGTGGACAATGAACGCACAGCCGCAGGGCAGGCCGTGCGCGGCACGATGATTCGCCTTGCTTGGCAGATGGATCATCACGATACGGTGACCCATGCGATGCGGGAGGCGGCTGATCGCATCGCGCTTTATCTCTCCCGCATGGCGGCCCAGCATCCTGAGATCACATTGCGCAGCACGCCTGCGGCGCTGTTTGTGGTGGTCAGAGCGGTCATGGGCGTGATTCGCAGCGCCTCGCTAGAAAAGTCTGCCTTGCTGGGTACGCCGGAATTTGAAGCCGAGCTGCAACGGCTTGCATGGAGTTTGCTGGTGGACAGCCCGTTAGACCAAATCGCCGCACAATCAGCGCAAAGCGCAGGCCAACCATGATTACTTTGATTTATGCCCATCCTTACCCGAAGCATTCTCATGCAGGAAAGGCGCTGCTGCATGCGGTGCATGATCTGCCAGGTGTACGGGTGCGTAATCTGTATGAGTTGTACCCCGACTTTCATATCGACGTCGCCGCTGAGCAACAGCATTTGAGCGAAAGCCAAACCATTGTGTTGCAGCACCCTTTGCAGTGGTATCACGCGCCGGCTCTTCTGTCGCTGTGGTTTGAGAAGGTTTTGGCTTACGGCTGGGCCTACGGACGCGACAAGAACGGGCAAACTGCCCATGCGCTGCACGACAAGCGAATGCTTTGGGTGACGACAGCGGGCGGCGAACAAAACGCCTATCGCGTCGAAGGCTCTAACCACTTTTCCTTGGAACAGCTTTCTGCGCCCATTCAGCAAACGGCGCAGTTTTGCGGGATGACTTGGCTCAAGCCTTATACGGTTTACCACGCCCGTCACCTGAGTAAGGTGCAGTTGATGCAGGCCGGCGAAGGCTACCGCGACCGTTTGGTGGAGGAAATTGAGTTTTTGAAGGGCGAACGGTCGCCTGCGTCCACGGCTTCGCCATCGGGAGAGCACCATGCACGCTGAAACGAATATTTTGCTCACCGTGCTGATTTATCTGGCGGCCATGGTGGTCGTGGTGCCGCTGGCCAAGCGGCTCGGCCTGGGCGTGGTGCTGGGCTACTTGCTGGCAGGTTTGGCGATCGGGCCGTTTGGTCTGGCTTTGTCCAAAAACGACAGCAGCATCGGCTTGCTCGCTGAGTTGGGCATTGTGCTGATGCTGTTTACCATTGGCTTGGAGTTAGATCTCAAACGCCTTTGGGCGATGCGCCTGCGGGTGTTTGGATTCGGCGCGGCGCAAGTTGCGGTGTGTGGCGTGATCCTAGCTGGCGGCGTTTACGCGCTGGGTTTGGCTCCCACACCTGCACTGATCTTGGGGCTGACGCTGGCTTTGTCTTCCACGGCCGTCGCCGTTCAGCTGATGAATGACCGCAATTTGATGGGTAGCAGCGTGGGGCAGGGCAGCTTTGGCATT
>JANPAK010000253.1:0-1618 GCA_031429925.1 Variovorax sp. | reverse complement strand
GCCGTCCACCACCCAGGCCGGGAAATCCACGTTCACCCGGCGCGCTTCCTGATTGGGGCGGCGGGCCTTGGAAAGGTCGAAGTAAGCGCTGACGTCTTCGCCGTTGTCGAATTTTTCGTCAAGTTCATGTGCCTTCATAGCATCCTACCTCCTCTTTGCGCGCCCGCCTGACCGAGATGATCCGAACGGCTTCACCCCGACGCGTGCAGATCGCCGTCCAGTGACTGCCATCGATCCGACCAATGGCAAGAAAGCGCTGCTCTTCCGTCACGTTGGCCTTGGACACAAGCTCCACCAACCCATCATCCCCCCCGTCATCATTCTGCCGCCGCCGAAGACCAGAACGAGCAACAAGACGACGATGACCGTTCCGATGACGATCGCGACGGTATTGGTGTTGTTGGTGTTGCTGTTGCTGTTGTTCACGAGACACTCTCCTTCGGCGTGACCGAATCCATCCTCTACCAACGCGAGTACGGCCTTCTTGATGGCGCCGTCCCGCCGGCCGGCACGACGAGACGGACCTGTCTTCGTGCGGCCGCCGGATGACCGGCTCGATTGCGGAGTCTGTGATCCGCGCGTGCTCTCGGCGCTGGACGCCGGGATGTGTCACCGGCGCGTCATCGTCATCTGGCCGCTGGCGAAGGTCCCGGAGCACGAGTTCGAGCCGCTATACGTGCCCGTCATCGTCATCGCCGCGCGATTGACGTGCGCAGTGCCCGTGGCTCGCGACGAACATCCGGACGACATCATGCTGCCTGTCGGCATGTCCATCGTGAAAGGCATGTCATCTCAGGGCTTCATGCCGCCCATCTGTTTCATCATCGGGCACGTCGCCATCGACGTCGTCCCCTCCTGCATGTGCTCCATCATGTGGGGCATCATGCCCTGCTGCATCTTCATCATGCCTGCGCGCATCGTCCGGCTCTGCGCAACCATTTCGGTGACGACGGCGGCGGTCGCAGTCGCTTTCTCCGTACCTGAAGCGGTGTTCATCTTGACGATGAGGCCATCGAGGCGCTGATCGGCGACCTTCATGTCGGCCATCATTTTCTCGCGCTCGGCCATCATGGCGTGATCTTTGGCGGCCATGCCGGAGCCGGGCTTCGCTTTGTCGGTGGCCGCGTGCTGAGGTTCATGCGTTTGCGCGGCCAGTCCTGACGCCGACGACATCACGACCGCCGCACAACTCGCCAGCATCGCCGTCACGATTCTCTTCATGTTCATGCTTGTCTCCTTATGAGTGTTCGCTACAGGTAGGCAGCGTCCAACAGCGAGCGACAACGGCGCTGTCTCCAAGTGCACACTGTGCCCTTTGGTACAGCCACGCTTGCAGTGACACGTCACTGTTGCAGGTCAACCGGTGGAACCGGTGTCGGTCGCAGACCGCCTCGCGCGAGGCCCTGACCCGAGGATGGCGGGGTGTCGCCTGCGCAAGCGCCGCAATGTCGCACGACACCAATCGGAACCAGTGGAAGGGCAAAGACCATGAGCTGTTGTAGTGACGTGATGGAACCGATCGCCGCGTCGGCGTGTTGCACCCCCACAGACACCGTGGCTCACGCCGCCCAGGCGATGCGATCATCGGGCTGCGGCTGTGCGCCCGTGGTCGAGGACA
>JANPAK010000252.1:0-2801 GCA_031429925.1 Variovorax sp. | reverse complement strand
CGAGCGCAGCGGACAGCCCGGTCTGGTTCATCAGCGGCTGCTCGAGCGGCCTAGGCCGCGAGCTGGCGCGCGCGGTGCTCGCCAGGGGCTGGCGGGTGGCCGTCAGCGCGCGCGACCGGGCGCGCTTGATCGATCTGGTGCAAGACCACGCGTCGTCGGCACCTATTTCGACCGAATTTTTCATAAGCCTTTGAAGCTCCTGGGCGTCAACCGCCAGCGCATCCCAGCGAACTGGAAGCTGATGCAAGAAAACATCAAAGATCCGTATCACCCCGGCTTGCTGCACACGTGGTTTGTGACCTTTGGCCTTTGGCGTGCAGATCAAAAAAGTCAAATGATCATGGATGCAGAGCATCGCCATGCAGTGATGGTGAGCCGCAGAAATGATGCGGTCACGGCAAACATTGCGGCGAATGTGACGAGTTTTCGAGAAAACATGAAGCTGCATGATGATCGCGTGCTGGATGTTGTGCCTGAAGCCTGGTGGAAGCTGCATTGCCCGGTGCAAAAGGCCGAGATTACGCCCACGGTGACGATGATGACGCTGTTTCCCTCGCTCATCATTCAGCAGCAGGTCAACAGCTTGTCAACGCGGCATATTCAGCCCGTGAGCGAAGGCGTGTTTGATTTTGTTTGGACGCATTTTGGTTTTGAAGACGACACTGAAGACATGACGCGCCGCCGCCTGCGCCAAGCCAATCTGTTTGGCCCAGCAGGCTTTGTGAGTGCGGATGATGGCGAGGTGATCGAATTCGTGCAGCAGGCTTACAAAGCCAATGGCTCCGCGCGCACCGTGAGCGAGATGGATGGCACAGCGGTGAAAAACACCGATCACAACGTGACTGAGACGCTGATTCGCGGCATGTATGCGTATTGGCGCAAAACCCTCGCCATCTGAGTTTCTCCGTAGTTTTATAAGCCTTTTGAGCATCTAGCTGGCATATATACTGCGCAGAGTGCTATTGAATTAGTAGTGATTATGAATTTCAACGATTACCTTCAGCTCAGCACCCTGCTCCAGCAAAGCGCTCATTTGCTCGATAGCAATGATCTTTCCACTTGGCCAGATTTATTCATCGCGGATGGCCGCTACAAGCTGCAATCGCGCGAGAATTTTGATGCCGGCCTGCCCCTTTGCATCATGGATTACGAAAGCCAAGGCATGCTGCGTGATCGTATCTATGGTGTGCAAAACACGATTTATCACGATCCGTATTCGCAGCGGCATGTCTGCAGCGCGCCACTGATTGCGTCGTTCAGCGATTCAGAGATTCACTGCGAAAGCAGCTATATCGTCACCCGTACGCAGCGCGACGGCATGCCGCAGATCATCAGCACCGGGCGCTATATCGACGTGATCGTTCTTCATGAAGGCGTTTTGAAATTCAAGGCGCGCACGGCTGTGTATGACAACGATCTTTTGCCTAATTCGGTGATCAAGCCAATTTGAGTTTTGCACCCGCACCAGAGCATGCGGGGTATCCGTGTGCTGCGGTTTTGTTCACTTGCTTTGCCATCCTCGCTATGATTTGGTATGGCTTCCCTCAAACCCCTTCGCGGCATCCGCATCCTCAGCCTTGCGCTTAACCTGCCCGGCCCTGCTGCAGTGATGCGCCTCAAAGCGCTTGGCGCAAGCTGCACCAAAGTCGAATCACCAGCGGGCGATCCGATGAATGGCTACTCCAAGCCAGCCTACGCGCAGATGCATGAAGGCGTGAAGATCGTCTCCGCTGATCTCAAAACTGAGCTTGGGTTAGCAAGGCTGCACAAGCTCTTGGCCAAGACCGATGTGCTCCTCACGTCTTTTCGCCCCAGCGCCCTCGCCCGCTTGGGATTTTCTTGGAAGCAGCTTCACAAAGCGCACCCCCATCTCAACTTGGTGAGCATTGTCGGCGACACCGCCGCCCCAGAAGTGCCCGGCCATGACCTCACTTACATGGCCGAGCAAGGTCTCGTCACCGGCCTGGATCTGCCACCCACGCTGTTTGCCGACATGGGCGGCAGCTTGCTGGCCGTGGAGGCGGTGCTCGCTGCAGTCATCCAACAAAAAACCACAGGGCGTAGCTCGAATCAGGTCGTAGGCCTCGCCCAAGCCACTCAATACCTCGCCCTGCCCCGCCATTGGGGCCTCACCACTCCAGAAGGCCTGATCGGCGGCGCGCATCCGTTCTATCAAGTCATGCCCTGCAAAGACGGGCGCGTGGCCATGGCGGCTCTGGAGCCGCATTTTGCAAGCCGGTTGGCGGCCATGGTAGGGCACCCGTTGCAAGCACCGACTGATGTTTTGAAAACCGCGTTAAAAAAGAAGGCGTTGGCGTTTATGAAACGGCACAGCTGCGCAGAGCTTCAGAAGCTCGCGCAGCTGCATGATTTGCCCTTGCATACGCTGAAGCGGGCGGCTTGAGTTCTCAGAGCAGCAGCCTCAGCTCTGCGGCCGCATCCTGCATCTGCGCCAGATACGCTTTTTGCAGCGTATCGCTGGTGCGTGGCGTTTGATCTCTGGCATTGGCCAAAACCAAATTCATCGCGGCCACCACTCGGTGGTGTGCGTCATAGAGCGGCACAGCCAAGGCGTAGACGCCGATTTCGTGTTCTTGGTGGGCTTCGCTGTAGCCTTGGGCTGCAGCGGCTGCGATGAGGCGGCGTAGCTGCGCGCCGCTTGTGGTGGTGTGGGGCGTGAGCATGGCTCGTGCGTGCGTGGCGAAGTAGGCTTTGAGTTGGGCGGGCGGGAGTTGGGCGAGGAGGATGCGGCCTGTGCTGGTGGCGAAAGCGGCTAGGCGTGCGCCGAGGTTGACGCCGTA
>JANPAK010000251.1:0-3399 GCA_031429925.1 Variovorax sp. | reverse complement strand
GTTTTCTCAGCCGCTCTCGCTCACACTGCGCCCGGCGTTTCAGTTTGACAGTGGCTTGGGATCACAAAAGCTGTGTGCGCAATTGCAGGTGGCCAGCTTGGCAGCTTTTGGCGCGCAAGAGTTGCTCCATGCGCACGCCGCCGCCTGCGCCCTGCTCGCTTACGCCGAACACACGCAAGGCGCGCAGCTCGCGCATGTGAGCCATCTGCGTATTCAGCGCGAAGCTGATCTGATGGACATTCCGCTGCCCACGCGCCGCAATTTAGAGCTCACGCAGACCCTGCGCGGTGAAGACAGCCCCACGCTGTTCTCTCTGCTCGATACCTGCATGACGGGCATGGGCAGCCGCGCATTGAGACACTGGCTGCTGAACGTTGCACGAGATCGCAGCATCGCCCAGCAACGCATCGACCTGATCGGCATGCTGCGCCAGGGCCATGCGAACAAGCTCCGGGAGCAACTCAAGGGTTGTAACGATGTCGAGCGCATTGCGGCGCGGATCGCGCTGCGCCAAGTCAAACCGCGCGAGTTGACGGCTTTAAAACAGACGCTACAAAAATCAGAGCATCTTGCGCAGTATTTACATGGGCTAGGTACCGAATTCACTGCTATTTTTGAGGCGTTGCGAGCCAGCGAGCCCTTGCGCGCCTGCGCTCTGCTTTTGCAAGCTGCAATCCTGCCCGAACCAGCAGCCTTGGTGCGTGATGGCGGCGTGATCAATCAGGGCTTCGATGCAGACTTGGATGAACTTCGCGCGATCCAAACCAACTGCGATACCTTCTTGCTTGACCTCGAAACCCGAGAGCGTGAGCGCACTGGCATTGCGAACCTGCGGGTGCAATACAACAAAGTGCATGGTTTTTACATCGAAGTCACGCAAGGCCAAGCGAGCAAAGTGCCCGACGATTATCGCCGCCGTCAGACCTTGAAGAACGCCGAGCGCTTCATCACCCCTGAGCTCAAGACGTTTGAAGACAAAGCGCTATCCGCCCAAGAACGCTCACTGAACCGCGAAAAATTTCTCTACGAGCAATTGCTCGATCAACTTCAGCCGCACGTGAAGGATCTCACTGCCGCGGCCACAGCGCTTGCAACACTGGACGCGCTGTGCGCGCTTGCTGAACGTTCGCTCACGCTCAACTGGAGCGCGCCGAGCTTCGCGGCCGAACCTTGCATTCAGATCGCTGGCGGCAGGCACCCCGTCGTGGAAGCGCGCTTAGCCGAAACCGTGAACAAGCCCTTCATGGCCAATGACACCGATCTCAGCATGAAGACACGCATGCAAGTGATCACCGGGCCGAACATGGGCGGTAAATCCACCTACATGCGCCAAGTTGCGATCATCGCCCTGCTCGCTTCTCTTGGCTCGTATGTGCCTGCCGCAAGCTGCCGCCTCGGGCCGCTCGATGCCATCTACACGCGCATCGGTGCAGCAGATGATTTGGCCAACGCGCAATCGACCTTCATGCTGGAGATGACCGAGGCCGCACAGATTCTGCACGCCGCCACACCGCAAAGCTTGGTGCTAATGGATGAAATTGGCCGAGGCACGAGCACCTTTGATGGGCTGAGTCTGGCCAGCGGTATCGCTGCGCATCTGCACAAATCGCAGGCTTTCACATTGTTTGCAACGCATTATTTTGAACTCACGCAGTTTCCCGCAGACCACCACGGCGCTGTCAATGTCCATGTGAGCGCGGTCGAGACTGGACGCGATATTGCCTTTCTACACACCATTGAAGCCGGGCCCGCAAGCAAGAGCTATGGCATTCAGGTTGCGAGGCTGGCGGGCGTGCCCGCGCAAGTCGTCAACCACGCCCGAGCAGCCTTGGAACGCTTGGAGGCAAGGCAGCAAGCCGCGCAAGCGCAGGTCGATCTGTTTGCCGCACCCGCACACGAAACGCCCCAGCTCAACACGACCAGCGCATTAGAATCAGCGCTCGGAAGCATCAATCCGGATGAACTCAGCCCCCGTGAGGCACTTGATGCCTTGTATCAACTGAAAAAACTACACCAACAAGCCAAATGACTTACTGCGTCGCCATCAAACTCAACGCCGGGCTCGTCTTCCTGTCGGACTCCCGCACCAATGCGGGCCTCGATCAGATCAGCACCTTTCGCAAGATGATCGTCTACGAAAAGCCGGGCGATCGCTTTATGGTTTTGCTCTCCGCTGGCAATCTCTCGATCAGCCAAAGCGTGCGGGAAATGTTGCAAGTGGAGCAACTCAAGGATGGGGATGGCGAGCCCATCACCATCTGGAATGCCAAAAGCATGTTTGACGCGACGCGCGTGCTCGGCTCGGCGATTCGCCACGTCTATCAGCGCGACGGCGAGGCTTTGCGGCTGTCCGGCGTGGAATTTAACGTCTCGATGATCTTCGGCGGGCAAATTGCAGGCGAAGGCATGCGTCTGTTTCAAGTCTATTCTGCGGGCAACTTCATTGAGGCCACCAAAGAGACGCCCTACTTTCAAGTCGGTGAATCCAAGTATGGAAAGCCTGTGCTCGATCGCGTCATCCACCCAGACACACCGCTCGACGAGGCCGCTAAATGCGCATTGGTGTCGATGGATTCGACCCTCAAGTCCAATCTGTCCGTCGGTTTGCCGCTGGATCTGGTGGTCTACGAGGCAGACCAGCTCCGTAGCGATCGCATTGTCTGCATCGAAGAAGCCAACCCCTACTTCCAAATGCTGCGTCAAACTTGGGGCGGCAAGCTGCGCGAAGTGTTTGACAGCCTGGAAGATCCGCAATGGGATGGCGGCCAAACCAAAGCGCCGTTGATGGCGCCAACCACACGCAGCATTCCATTGAAGAAAATTACCACGCCTCAGGAAAAATTGATTTGAGTTTGCTGATTTTTTCGCATGGGAATAGTTTTCCTGCCAGCACGTATGGCGTGTTGTTGACCTCGCTGAAGAAGCGGGGATACGCCGTGAAAAGCATCGAGAAGCTGGGGCACGACGAACGCTATCCCGTCACCAACAATTGGCCGCATATCGTTCAGCAATTGGCTGATTTTGCGCAGCCGTTGGTGCAAAAGTCTGGCCAAAAAGCGTGGCTCGTGGGTCACTCGCTTGGAGGCATTTTGAGTACCATGTGCGCTGCAAGCCATCCTGAGTTGGTGCGCGGCGTTGTCTTACTCGACTCCCCGGTGATCGGCGGTTGGAAGGCCAAGGCCTTGCAAGCGAGCAAGGCCAGCGGTTTGGTAGGCAGCTTTTTGCCGGGGAAAATCAGCCAGCGGCGCACTCAGTCATGGGAAAGCGAGCAGGCGGCTTACGACAGCTTCAAGTCCAAGCGAGCCTTCGCGCGCTGGGACGACGCCGTGCTGCGGGATTACATCGCTCTAGGCACCTATGACGGCGAGGACGGCAAACGGCATTTGAGCTTTGATCGCC
>JANPAK010000250.1:0-3477 GCA_031429925.1 Variovorax sp. | reverse complement strand
CGCGTGATCGTGTTGCGCCCAATGCCAAGCTTGACGGCGGCTTCGATACGCCTGCCTCGAGTCGATGAGAGTGCCGCCTGAATGAGGCGACTTTCGAAGCGGCGGGTGAGTTCGTCCCAAGTGGTGCCGTCTTGCTTGGCGAGCAGAACGAGCGCTTCAGCCTCCAATGAGCTCTCCCAACTGCCGTTCAGTTCGCTGAAGGCCGGGCGGGCACCGAGGATCGCGGGTGCTTCGAATGAGTTTGCAATGGCCGGCATCACCGCTCTATTGGGCATTGAGCTGAGATCTTCCGTTGTGTCATCGGTGGCAAATGCGATCGAATTTGTGATGCTTGGTCGAAACTTTATGGAGTCAATGGCTCGAACGCCCAGTACTTCCGGGGGCAAGTCTTTGACGTCGATTACCTGCGCCGGCGCCATCACAGTAAGCCAATGGCACATGTTTTCCAACTGACGCACGTTGCCCGGGAAATCAAACAAACTAACTTGCGCCAAAGCGGCCGCCGAGATACGCTTCGGCTCAGCGCCCAACTGCCTGGCGCTTACCTTCAGGAAATGTTGAACGAGTCCAGCGACATCCTCGCGGCGCTCACGAAGCGCCGGCAAACGCAATCGAATGACGTTCAAGCGGTGAAAAAGATCTTCGCGGAAGCTACCGTCTTTGACGCGTAGCTCCAGATTTTGGTGGGTCGCAGCAATCACGCGCACATTCGTTTTAACCGGGCTGTGGCCACCGACCCGGTAAAAATGCCCATCGCTCAAAACACGCAGCAAGCGGGTCTGCAAATCAAAAGGCATATCGCCGATTTCGTCAAGGAAGAGCGTTCCACCATCAGCTTGCTCGAAGCGCCCACGACGCATAGTTTGTGCGCCTGTAAATGCCCCACGCTCATGACCAAACAACTCAGACTCAAGCAAGTCTTTTGGAATTGCCGCGGTATTGATGGCGATAAACGAAGCATTGGCGCGGGGTGAGTGCTTGTGCAAAGCCCTCGCTACGAGCTCTTTCCCAGACCCTGACTCGCCTGTGATCAAAACAGTGACGGTACTTTGGCTGAGCTTTCCGATCGCGCGAAACACATCCTGCATGGCAGGCGCTTGGCCCAACATTTCTTGTTCTTCTGCGCCCTGTTTGGCGGTATCTAGCGCGACCTCCTCACGTTGACTCTCATCGACGGCGCGACGAATCAACTCGACCGCTTTAGAGATATCAAAAGGCTTCGGTAGATATTCAAATGCGCCGCGCTGAAAGGCACTCACTGCGCTGTCCAAATCAGAGAAAGCAGTCATAATGATGATCGGCAAAGTCGGCATCAGCTCCTTGACTTTAGCGATCAAGTCCAAGCCAGACCCGCCCGGCATGCGAATATCACTGACCATCACCTGCGGCATTGCCGCATTGCCTTCACCACCAGCAGCATCTTGGAGAGCAACCAAAACATCTCTTGGATTGGTGAAACTACGGGTGGGTAAGTCTTCCCGTGCGAGGGCCTTTTCCAACACAAAGCGGATGGACTGATCGTCGTCCACAATCCAAATGGGTTTCATGCGTAGTTCTTCCTCGGTTCCTGCGGTCATTCATGGCTCACGGCAACGGAATCGTGATGAAGAACTCCGTTCGACCTGGCTGACTTTCCACTCCAATCAAACCATCATGCTGCTGCACAAAGGTCTGTGCGAGAGTGAGCCCAAGACCTGAACCACCTTCCCGCCCGCTAACTAGCGGGTAAAAAATGCGATCCTTGATCTCGGGAGCAATACCAGGCCCATTGTCTTGAATAAGCAATTCCAGTGCCAAGGGATGTCTTTTCTTCCCTAATGTCACTTGCCGAGCGATACGTGTCCTAAAAATGATCTCGGCATCGCCTTTGGAGATTCGTCCGTCTTCACCATCCAAGGCTTGCGCTGCATTGTGCGCAATATTGAGCACCGCCTGTATGAGTTGCTCCTTGTCTCCGCGAAAATCAGGGATCGAGATGTCGTAATCCCGCGCAACGCGCAAACCTGCCGTGCCAGCACCCGAGCCTGCCTTGGAGTTGGCTTGGAACTCGGCCACGATCAACGATCTGACCCGCTCGCAGACCTCGTGAATGTTGACATCACCGATCTCACGTGGCTTGCGATGCGGCTCCAAAAGACGGTCGACCAAGGTCTGCAGTCGATCAGCTTCGTGAATGATCACCTGAGTGTATTCAGTGAGGTTTTTGCCTTTGTCGCTGTCGGCCAACTCCATTTGCAGCAACTGGGCCGCGCCTCGGATGCCACCCAACGGGTTCTTTATCTCGTGCGCTAGGTTTCGAATGAGTTCCTTATTGGCCAGCGCTTGAATCGCTGTTCGCTCCTCGCGCCCTTGCTTGACCTGCTGCTGCTGATGCAGCATTTCGACAATCACTTCTGTTGCTCGCTCGGTTTGAGTAACAATCACGTGAACTGGCACCGGATCACCGTGGCGGCCATGCGCCACGAGTTCTGCGTCGTAGCGCAAAGACGAGAACGCATTGGCCGCTACACCGTCCAGTGCATCGTGCAAAGCCCTAGGCTTGGCGAAGCTGTCCGCTAAGCCGCTGCCTTGAATGGTGCGCCGTGATACGCCCAATGCATCTTCCAACGCCGCATTGGCATAGATGGCCCGGCCATCTAGATCGACGACGGCCACTAGACTTGAAAGCAAGTCAAATGCTTGAAAGCGGTTGGGCAGCGAGTTTGACATCAACAAAAAGAAAAGAGGGGCTAGGCCCCTCTATGTTAATGCGGCCTTAGCCAGACATCCGACAACTGTCATCGACTCGCGGCGGTTGGTTGAACGCGACCAATCTCGCGCTTGATGCCCGCGATGTCGCTGTCGTTCCGAGCAATTTGCGCTTTCATTTCAGCAGTTCGGTCTAGATATCTCTGGTTGTTTCTCATTTCATCACCACGCTTTTCAGGCTCGCCGCCATTAAACTCTTTGAGCAGGTCTGCTTGCTTAGCCTCCACCTTCTTCAACTCAGATTCGAGTATGGCACGCGCGTCGCTGTCCCGACTGCGTTGCTCTGCGGTATCGATCCTAGATCCGCCTACAGGTGCAGCTGTTGTGCCCGCCTGAGGTGCATTGGCGACCCGTTGCTCAGCAGGAGCACTGGGAGAACCGGTTGCACGGCGAGGAACGCTCACAACAGTAAGGTTGCCCCCTTCAACTAGCTTGCATCCGCGCTCTGCTGCGGTGGCAGCGTTATTGGTGTATTCATTGCCCGAACAACGGTAAATGCGATCTTGAGCGAACACTGCGCCCCCCCCCGCCAAGGCAATTGCCGCTGCAAAAGCAGGAGCAATCCGCGCAGAAGGCATAAGGGTTCGGGGCATAAAACTCATCGAATTGTTCATGATGCGACTCCAACATTCAAAGTGAACATCGTCATGAAGTATGAAGCATTTTCTCAGAAACCGCAAATAACCCATTGTCAGGAATAGGGTTTTTATGAAAAAAGGACGGTAAAAA
>JANPAK010000249.1:0-2834 GCA_031429925.1 Variovorax sp. | reverse complement strand
AGACGCCGCTGCGCTGAAAGGGCAGGTATTGGCTTCTGGTTTGTCCATCTCGGAGCTGATCTCTACCGCTTGGGCATCGGCTTCCACTTTCCGCGGCTCTGACCGCCGAGGTGGCGCCAATGGTGCACGCGTTCGCCTCGCCCCGCAAAAAGATTGGGAAGCCAATCAGCCTGCGCAGTTGGCCAAAGTGCTTCAAACGCTGGAAGGGATTCAGGCCGCTTTCAACAAAACAGGTGCCAAACAAGTGTCGATGGCCGATCTCATCGTGCTCGCAGGCAATGCCGCCGTGGAAGCCGCTGCGCAAGCTGCCGGCCACAGCGTTGATGTGCCCTTCACACCTGGCCGCACTGATGCCACCGCTGAGCAAACCGATGCCGAGTCATTCTCTGTTCTCGAGCCAGTGGCAGATGGCTTTCGCAACTACCGCAAGACAGCCTACAAGGTTTCACCCGAAGAGATGCTCATTGATAAGGCGCAATTGCTTACGCTCAGCGCCCCTCAAATGACCGCGCTGCTCGGCGGCCTGCGCGTGCTGGGCGCGAACCATGGTGGATCCAAGCACGGTGTGTTGACCAATCGTCCTGGCCAGTTGACCAACGACTTCTTCACCAACCTCGTGGATATGGCTGTGGCTTGGAAACCCAGCGGCGACAACAGCTACGAAGGGCGTGACCGAAAGAGCGGTGATGTCAAGTGGACAGCCACCCGCGTGGATCTGGCCTTTGGCTCTAACTCCCAACTGCGGGCTTTAGCTGAGGTTTATGCCCAAAACGATGGCCAAGGCAAGTTCGTTCGCGACTTTGTAGCCGCTTGGACGAAGGTGATGAATTTGGATCGGTTCGCATAAACGTTTCCGTGGATGCGTCCACGGTGAGCGAGGCTGGCCTGATGGCCTGCCTCGCTTTTTTGTGCCCCAAGTCAACCAAGCCGCAAGCGATGTGGAAGTAGGTTTCTAGGGTGAATTTCTTCCAAAACGCAAGCGTTTTGTTGCTTTTACTCTTATAGATACTGCGCAATATGCTATTTAATTCATAGCACGAAAGATGACTTCTCGGCCAACGCCGTTTGCGATGGCGCAGCGTGCTCGTCTTTGGTGCGATTTGCTCGTCTATCGCGGCCTTTGCGCTAGCAAAAGCAGGCCTGAGCGCTTGACTTTAACAACTCAGCTCTCCAGTGAGGGGTTGCATTGAGTTGTGATGGATGAGTGGTCGGTTCAGCAATGAATGCGCCTTACGACGTTCACGTTGCCATTTTGACTGCCCGGTCAGCACTCATCTCATCTAAGAAATCTTTTGACTTCCAAGGATCTATCAAAGCTCCGACAGGATTTGCTTTCGCTTGAGTTCGGCCTCAGCGGGAGAGATCAGACGCTGGTTGAGCAGATCTTCCAGAGCCTTCAGGCGTTCAGCGACAGAGGCCTTTGGGGCTGCCGCGGGCGGCGGGTTGGGGGAGCGCGCTGCAGCTGCCCCAGGCGAGGCGCTTGGGGCAGCTGCAGCCACGGGAAGTACCTGCGCCATACGCTGGCCAAACTGATCGATCACGCGGCGGCGCACTTCGCCAATCTTGAATAAGAACTCATTTCGCGTTGGCAGCATTTTTTCACTGGCCTCGACCACCGGGCCCACGCGCAACTCTTTGTCAAAAAACAGGGCCTTAATAGTCGTTGCCGTCTCATACTTGCCGCCAACGATGAAGCCGTCCGAGAAGGTATTGAGGAAGGTGATGTCCAGCACCACGGCCAAATCGAATGGCCCCTCTTGGAAGGTCGCTAGGTCGGGCACGATGCTGACCTGCCGCGCCGTGGCCACCATCGGACGGGTGATGGCGGCGGTCAGTGCCTTAGGGTCAAACACTTCGCGGAAGATGCGCTCGGCTTCCTCCATCATCCTCTGGCCACCAAACAGGGTGCCAAAAAAGCGGTCGGCTGCTCCCGGCCCGCCCGAGGCAGCGGCGCTCCATTTCAGGTGCGCCGAGGTGTTGTCGCTCAGGATCACGGCCACGTGCTTGCCAGCAATGCCCTCAATGCGCTGCAGGCCGCTGGGCTTGGCACTTCCCGGCGGCAGCAGGCCCTTGAGCGGGTCTTCGATGGGCGGCGCATCGTCGCGCAACCCCGCTGCATGGGCGGCAGGCATCAGGGCCAGGCAAAGCGCCAGCATCGACACGAAAGCCAGCCCGTTGTTAAGCAGACGCATGGGGTTGATAGTTGCAAGAGTCATGATGAAAAGGCCTGCGAGAGTGGAGATAGGGCGACGAGGGGCCTGCCTAGAACGGCGAGACCAGACAGTTGTCCGACGATGAGATTTGGCGACAGGTCTTGAGGGTGCCGGCTCTTTGCGTCTCAAGGTCACGAATGATTCTTTGGGCACGCGGGTCGGCGGCGCAGGTACGAAAAGACTGCAGCATCAAGTCTATGCCCTGAATGCTGCCGCGCATCAACCGGTTCATGTCATTACGGGGAATACTGTTGAGACGGCTTTCAAAAAGGGCTTCGCTGCTGTTGGCCGCGCGTTGGCATTCCGCGAAATCACCACTGCTGCCCGTGGGAGGGGATTGCACACCGCCAGCACCTGCACCAACCAAAGGGGCGTTGGCCTGCGCCAGCGCCGGGTTCAGCGCTTCATCGCGCTGGCGGGTCAGGTCGGCGGTCTGCTGGTCGCAGCTGGAGCGGGCCTGCTCGCAGTTGCCGGTGCATTGCTGCATATTCTCAGCGCCCGACTGCAAGGCCTGCAGGTTACCAGCCCCTCGGTTGAAAAGCGCACCCATCACGCTGGTGCTGAGGGACGTGGCGCAGCGCGCCTGGCACTGCGATTGGCCTTGCTGGCACTGGCTGCGCG
>JANPAK010000248.1:0-6222 GCA_031429925.1 Variovorax sp. | reverse complement strand
TTTGAAACTGCAGTGGCCTACATGGCAGTTTTACAGATGGGTGGCGTGGCTGTTCCATTGTCGATGCTGTTCGGCCCTGACGCCTTGGCGTACCGATTCCAAGACTCCGGCGCAGTTGTCGCTATCGTTGATGAATCGACTGTGAGCGCAGTGAATGCGGCGCGTGACCAGTGCGAACAGTTGCGCACAGTGATAGGTGTTGGTGATGCCGCGGCGCAGTGCGATATCGATTACGGCTTGCAATGCGTGATGATGCCAACAGACTTTTCGCTGGTGTCCACGCGGGCGGATGAGGCTGCGGTGCTGATTTACACCAGCGGTACGACCGGGCCGCCCAAGGGAGCACTGATTCCCCATCGCGCTTTACTGGGTAACTTGACGGGCTTTGTTGCGAGTCAGAATTGGTTTGGCTTTGATGGCAAAACGAATCTTAAATCCGACGCCGTGTTTTGGAGCCCCGCTGATTGGGCTTGGACGGGTGGCTTGATGGATGCATTGCTGCCTACGCTTTACTTTGGCCGCGAGATCGTGGCTTACAACGGTCGGTTCTCGCCCGAGCTCGCTTTTGAAATTCTCCAAACACACCGCGTGACACACAGTTTTCTCTTTCCTACAGCGCTCAAAGCCATGATGAAGGCCTTTCCTGAGCCCAAGAAGAGGTTCAAATTCAAGCTACGCGCCTTAATGAGTGCGGGCGAAGCTGTGGGCGACGCAGTCTATCAATGGTGCGAGCAGAAACTCGGTGTGAAGGTCAATGAAATGTTTGGCCAAACAGAAATCAACTACATCGTCGGTAATTGCAATAGGTTTTGGCCGTCAAAGCCTGGCAGCATGGGCAAGGGATATCCGGGGCACCAGGTCGCGGTGATTGATGAGCGCAGCATGGTTTGCAAAGCAGGCGAGCTGGGCGAGGTGGCAGTGAACCACCTGGATGTGCATGGCCATCCGGATCCCGTGTTTTTCTTAGGTTACTGGAACAATGATGCCGCTACGTTGAAGAAAACCACCGTGAGCGCAGACGGTCAGCGCTGGTGTAGAACCGGTGATTTGGCTTATGCCGACGCAGATGGCTACCTTTGGTATCAAGGCCGCGCTGACGATATGTTTAAAGCCGCGGGTTACCGAATTGGACCGAGCGAAGTGGAAAACTGCTTGGTGAAGCATCCGGCGGTATTGAATGCTGCTGTTGTGCCCAAGCCGGACAGAGAACGTGGTGCTGTGGTCAAAGCTTACATCGTTCTTGCTCCTGATTTTGTAGCATCTCGCGCAGAATTGATAAGGGTGAATGACGCAACAGGCCTAAAAAACCATGACGAACAACTGATCTTTGGCATCCAACAGCATGTGCGCGGCATGCTCGCACCCTACGAGTATCCAAAAGAGATTGAATTCATCGAGCAGTTGCCCATGACCACCACCGGCAAGGTGCAGCGGCGGGTGCTTCGCTTACAAGAAGATGAGCGCTTTAGGAGCTTGAACCCATGACGCCAGCGATCACCGGCTTTCGCATTCGTGCGGCCGAACCGGACGATGCGGCGGCACTCTCAGCTCTGATCGGTAGCGAGGGTGTGTTTGAGGGCACCTCTCAGTTGCCAATGATGCCAGTGGCTTCGCGGGTGGATCGTTTTGCCAAGGTGGATCCTTCGGGGCTGTTGTTGGTGGCTTGCGCGACAGTCAATGAGCGCGAAAGTATCGTCGGCATGATTGGCTTGCATCTGGTGCAGCCGGGCCTTCGCCGTGCTCATGTGCGAGGCTTGGGCATTTCTGTCGCAAAGGCATGGCAAGGGCAGGGCGTGGGGCAGTTGCTGATGGAGGCTGCGCTGCATTGGGCGGACAACTGGGCCGGGATCTTGCGGATTGAGCTGACGGTATTGGTTGAAAACGCGCGAGCGATTGACTTGTATCAACGTAATGGCTTCGTTTGCGAAGGCGTGATGCGCGGCCACATTTTGCGCGATGGTGTGTATGCCGACACGCAAATGATGGCGCGTTTGCACCCGAAGCCACCGCAGTGGGCCTGATCTTTGTTGCATACTTGCGGCATGAGCATCATCCAATCCACCAAACGCCGTCTCGGCCAGTCAGATCTTCAGATTCATCCTATTTGCCTGGGAACCATGACCTTCGGTGAGCAGGTCAATGAAAAGGACTCCCATGCGATTCTTGCGCGCAGCTTGGAGCGCGGTGTCGATTTCATGGATACGGCCGAAATGTACCCCGTGCCGCCCACAGCAGCAACCTATTCACGCACCGAAGCCTTTATCGGTAACTATTTCAAAGCCAACCCCGGCGTGCGCCAGAAGTGGACAGTGGCCACCAAAGTTGCAGGTCCTGCGCGTGGCATGGATTGGGTGCGGGGCGGTAGTGCAGATGTGTCGCCGCAGGCCATCGCACAGGCTTGCGAAGCCAGTTTGCAGCGCTTGCAGACCGATGTGATCGACCTGTATCAAATCCACTGGCCGGTGCGCTATGTGCCAGCGTTTGGCATCACCTATTTCAGCCCAGAAGCAGACCAAGAGCGCGTCGGCCATACGTCGATCGATGGACAACTTCAAGCGCTTTCCAAATTGGTCAAGGAAGGGAAGGTGCGCACGATCGGGTTGTCGAACGAAACGCCTTGGGGCGTGATGGCGTTTTTGCGCGCTGCCGCTCAGCATGGCCTGGAGCGCATCGTCAGTGTGCAAAACCCGTATTGCCTGACCAACCGCATCGTCGACAACGGCTTGGATGAAGTCATGCACCGTGAGCAAGTGAGCCTGCTGGCCTATTCGCCGCTGGGCTTTGGTGTGCTTACCGGTAAATATGACGCGATGACAAGCCTTGCTGATCCAAGCGCATCGCCGGAAGCCAAGCTCGGTCGGATGGCTTTGTATGAGCGCTTTCAGCAGCAACGCTGGGGCCGCCCCGATCATCTGGTAGCAGCCCGCCGCTATAACCAACTGGCCATTGCGAACGGCCTCACGCCCACACAGCTCGCCTTGGCGTTTTGTTACCAGTCTTGGCGCGTGACAAGCACCATCATCGGTGTCACGAGCTTGGCTCAGTTGGACGAATGCCTCGATGCCTGGAACGTCCCCGCGCTATCGAAAGAACTGCGCACCGAGATCGACAAAATCCGTTGGGACATTCGAGACCCGGCCCTCTGAGTTCGTGGGTTTTGAGCTGCCTTACTCGGCAAAAGGGCGGTTAAACCCGCTGTATAATCGAAGGCTTCGGGCGATTAGCTCAGCGGTAGAGCACTGCATTCACACTGCAGGGGTCACATGTTCGATCCATGTATCGCCCACCAGATCACTTCTGTTCCCGAAAAAGCCTTGTGCCGAAAGACACAAGGCTTTTTTCTTGGCTTTTTTTCATTCAGTCTCGAATCTGCTTTCCTTTGAGTACCAAGACGAGTCGAGTGAAGTCGCCAGGGATGTAGAGGCATTCGCGGGGTCGGGTAAATGTGCTTGTAACGCCTAGCGAGGGTGAGTGAAGACCCAGGCAAAAGGATAACGTTTGCGCCTAACTCACGCGGGCGCGGCATTACCAGGTGGCGGCAACATCAGCTTGGCTTCTTGGACGATGTGGAGGCAGTCACGGATGTGCCGCTCGCCTAGCCAACGCACCGTCGCGTAGTTCAGGCCAGCGCTCAAAATTTGGCCAGCGAATGGCACATACTTGACTGCTTGTGCGGCAGTCATGCGCAACCCGATGGCTTTGGCCGCAGCAATCATCAGCTCTTTGGTGATGAGTTTGCCCACCAACGTGCCGCCGATGAGCGTGATCGCGGCTTGCACCCGTTCCCGCTGATGTGGCGCAAGATGAGCGATCTGCGCTGGGCTCAGCCCAAACTCTGCGCTAATTTGCGGTAGCAATTTGGAGAGCAAGGCGGCGTCCACTGCCCAGTCCAAGCCCGGCACCGGAACTGCGCCTGCTGCCGCCGCGATCAGCGCCCGCTTGCCCAGAAGCTTTCGAGCGCGTGCGACCGCAGGCAGCAGATGCTCAGGTGGCGCTGCCGCCGCCATCGCCACCGCCGGATTTCTTCGTCACGAGGCCGTAGATCACCAGGAGAATAATCGCGCCAAAAACGGACGCAATGAAACCCGCGATATCGCCTTGCTTATACAGGCCCAGCGCTGAACCTGCGTAGGTGGCGACAAACGAACCCGCGATGCCGAGCACGGCGGTCATGATCAGGCCGAGCTTGTCGTCACCCGGCTTAACCGCGCGCGCAATCAATCCAACCACAAAGCCAATAATGATGGTGTAGATGAGTCCCATAAGTCACTCCCAATGTTGTGCAGCCGGCGGCATACATAAGCTGCAACTTTACACGTTTTGAAGGGGACGTTCGCGCAGGGAAAAAATTGTATTGATCGTCAGGCGATGCCGCTAGCAATCGATCGCTTTGGCAATAGCTTGCTCGAGCTGCAGTGCCAGTGGGCGGCGTTCCTGGCCAGCACTTGGGACTATCCCCAGAAAATCCAATTGCGCCGTGGTGGGCGCTGAGCACAGCAGTCGCCAGATGGAGCCTGCCAGCGTGTCGTCGCCAATATAGACTGGAGCAGTGCTGAGGCTGCCATCGATGTGGCGGTATCGTAGCGCCACCGGCTGCACGGGGCTCGCGACCGAGATCGCGGCTTGCATCAAATTGGCATGAAAGGGCAGCACTTGGCCGCCATCGGAGGTGGTGCCTTCTGGAAAGACTGCAATCAAATCCCCATCTTTCAGCGATTGCGCAATTTGGTGCACGACTTTCAAGGCATCGCGCCGGGAGGCACGCTCTATGTAGAGCGTACCGGTATGCGTGGCGAGCCATCCAATCAGCGGCCAGTGCCGCACTTCAGATTTGGAGACAAATCGCACCGGCTGCGCAGCGAGCAGAACCATGATGTCCAGCCAAGAGATGTGATTCATGACCACCAGCAAGGGCCCCTGCGTCATGACAGTACCTTGAATGCGTAAGTTCACGTTCAGTACCTCCAGCATGCCGCGTGCCCAATCGGCCACATGCATTCGTTGCTGCTGTGGCGTTGCTTTTGGAAATGCGGTCAAAATCGTCCAACAGCCTCGCAGCAGATGCCCGATGAGAGCGATGAGCTTGAAAACGGCAGTTAGATGACGCATAAAGTGGTGAAAATGTGCCCTAGACCTTATGAATATTGCGCAAAATGCTCTTGAATTGACAGCGCATCGGCTTGAGGTAAAGCTGATTGTAGTTGCCGCCGGTAAGCGGTCACTTAGCGGCTTGGCTTGTCGGCTGGACTAAATTCATATCTGCCATCAACCATCCGTCGCTGCAGCTGACAGTTGTACCAAAGCAAATGGAGATGCGCCAGCGCTTCGCCTTGAGCGAAGGTAAGCTGGTGCAGATCGAGCGCGCGTTTGAACATGACGGCGACGATGTCATGCGCCGTTTGAGGCGCGGTCTTGCAGGCATCAATGACTTCTTGCAGGCGCTCAGCATGATGGGCTTGCAGTTGTGCAATCCGCACGTGCAGGCCGTGAAATGGTTTGCCGTGGCTAGGTAGCGTCAAGGTATCGGCTGGAAGGGCTTGCATGCGTTCAAGCGAGTCCAAAAACAGAGCCAGAGGGTTCGCTTGTGGCTCCAGATCGTAGACGCTGATATTGGTGGAGATGCGCGGCAGCATCATGTCGCCGCTAATAAGCACACCCAAGGCCTCGCAGTGCAGTGCAATGTGCTCCGGAGCATGACCGTAGCCGACGATGCATGTCCAACTGTGACTCCCGATTTTTAGTGCCATACCATCCATCAGCCGCACATAGCTCGGCGGAACCTTCGGCACCATGCCGGCATAGTAGCCCGTACGCTCGCGAATCATGCGCAAGTGCTCCGGATTGTTGATGCCATGAGAAGCCACGAATGCTGCTGCCGCTTCACCGCCATGCCCAGCCGCAACCTGGCAGGCCATCCTGGCGGCATTGAAGTCGGTCGCGCTGATCCACAAATGGCACGTCCAGTCGGGTGTACTCCAGCGTTCACAGAGCCAATGCGCTAAGCCAATGTGATCGGGATGCATGTGCGTGACGATCACGCGCAAAATGGGTAGACCTTCCAACTCGGTTTCGAAGATTTGCTCCCACTGCGCGCGACTTTCAGCGCGATCAATGCAGCAATCCACCACTGTCCAACCTTCGCGCCCTTCGACAGTGTCACGCAGAAGCCATAGGTTGATGTGGTTGAGCGCAAAGGGCAAGGCCATACGAATCCATTTCACG
>JANPAK010000247.1:0-3280 GCA_031429925.1 Variovorax sp. | reverse complement strand
TCCAGCGAAGGCACCGAGCGACTGATGCGTAAGGCGATTCAGTACGCGATCGACAACGATAAGCCAAGTGTGACGATCGTTCACAAAGGTAACATCATGAAGTTTACGGAAGGAGGCTTCCGGGATTGGGCTTATGCCTTGGCGCAAAAAGAGTTTGGTGCTGAGTTGATTGATGGCGGCCCATGGTGCCAATTTAAGAATCCGATCACAGGCAAAAAAATCATCATCAAAGACAGTATTGCTGATGCATTCCTCCAGCAAATTTTGCTTCGCCCTGCTGAGTACAGTGTGATTGCGACTCTGAACTTGAATGGCGACTACGTCTCTGATGCACTGGCCGCGCAAGTCGGCGGGATTGGGATTGCACCCGGTGCAAATCTGTCGGACAGTATTGCCATGTTCGAAGCCACCCACGGCACTGCGCCTAAATACGCAGGCAAGGATTATGTGAATCCCGGCTCTGAGATCCTTTCGGCTGAGATGATGCTACGTCACATCGGTTGGAAAGAAGCTGCAAATCTGATTATTTCGTCCATGGAGAAATCCATCGCCAGCAAAAGAGTGACCTATGACTTTGCGCGACAGATGGAGGGTGCAACGCAGGTCAGTTGCTCGGGATTTGGTCAAGTGATGATTGACCATATGTAAGCGGTTTGCCATGCTTTTCACCCGATCGTTTGCGCGGGCTCGACGGGTCCGTGTTGGCAATTCCAACAGGTGAAACAAGGGCAGCGGTTCATGTGCATCTTGCAATGCACGCAATCGGCCTAAAATCAGCTTCTTCTGCACTTTTTGCCCAGGAAACGCTTTGGCCACTCGAAAATCACCTGTACCTCCACCTGTTGCACCTGCCGTTGGACCGAGCCCGAGCGAAGATGATGGCGGATCGGTCGTACTTGAGCGAAAGCCGCTGAAAACCAAACCGCCGCAGATGTATCAGGTGGTCCTGCTCAACGATGACTACACCCCGATGGAGTTTGTTGTGGCGGTCATTCAAGAGTTTTTCAGTAAAGACCGCGAAACTGCCACGCAGATCATGCTCAAGATTCACCTTGAGGGAAAAGGGATTTGCGGCGTTTTTAGCAAAGATGTCGCGGCAACTAAGGTTGATCGCGTGATGGAGGCTGCACAAAAATCCGGCCATCCCTTGCAATGTGTCGCAGAGCCCACAGATTGAAAACACGCCTGCAAGACTGTCGATTTTGAAGCAGAATAAACACGTCTTGAAAAGACTTTTTAAAACCGAGTTGTTTTTGACAAACGCCAATAGGAATTTACATGATTGCCCAAGAACTTGAAGTCAGTCTGCACATGGCCTTTGTCGAGGCGCGCCAGCAGCGCCACGAGTTCATCACCGTCGAGCATTTGTTGTTGTCCTTGCTTGACAACCCAAGCGCGGCCGAGGTGTTGCGCGCCTGCGCCGCCAATATTGACGAGTTGCGCAAGTCGCTTACAACCTTTATTAAGGACAACACGCCTCAAGTGGCGGGCACCGAGGAGGTGGACACCCAGCCCACTTTGGGCTTTCAGCGCGTGATTCAGCGCGCCATCATGCACGTGCAGAGCACGGGTAACGGTAAGAAAGAGGTGACCGGTGCCAACGTGTTAGTGGCGATTTTTGGCGAAAAAGACTCTCATGCGGTTTACTACTTGCACCAGCAAGGCGTTACTCGCTTAGACGTCGTGAACTTTATTGCCCATGGCATCAAAAAGACCGATCCTCCGGAGCCGTCCAAAGCGGGAGAGAGCCAAGGTGAGGGCAGCGAGGAGCGGGATGAAAAGAGCGAGAAAGCTTCCCCTTTAGAGCAATACACACAAAACCTAAATCAACTGGCTAAAGACGGAAAGATCGATCCGTTGATTGGCCGTGAATACGAGGTCGAGCGCGCTATTCAAATCCTGTGCCGTCGTCGTAAAAACAACCCTTTACTGGTTGGTGAGGCAGGTGTGGGCAAGACCGCTATTGCAGAGGGTTTGGCTTGGCGGATCACCCAAAAGGAAGTGCCAGATATCCTGTCTGAAGCGGTGGTTTATTCCTTGGACATGGGCGCTTTGCTTGCTGGCACCAAGTACCGTGGCGATTTTGAGCAACGTTTGAAGGCCGTGATGAAGAGCTTGAAAGATAAGCCTCATGCGGTGCTTTTCATTGACGAAATTCACACGCTTATTGGCGCGGGTGCAGCCTCTGGCGGCACGCTGGATGCATCAAACTTGCTCAAACCAGCGCTGTCGAACGGAACGCTTAAGTGCATTGGCGCAACCACCTTTACCGAGTATCGAGGTATCTTCGAAAAGGACGCCGCGCTGTCGCGTCGCTTTCAGAAGATTGACGTTGTGGAGCCCACAGTCGAGCAAACCGTGGAGATTCTGAAAGGCTTGAAGAGCCGTTTTGAAGAGCATCACAGTGTCAAATATGCGGTGAGTGCTTTGGTTGCTGCGGCCGAGTTGTCTGCCAAATACATTAATGACCGTCACCTGCCCGATAAAGCCATTGACGTGATTGATGAGGCTGGCGCAGCGCAGCGCATACTGCCAGCTAACAAACGTAAGAAAACGATCTCCAAATCCGAAGTTGAAGATATCGTGGCGAAGATCGCGCGTATCCCTCCCGCTAGCGTCAGCAACGATGACCGCAGCAAATTGCGCACGATTGAGCGTGATTTGAAGAATGTCGTTTTCGGTCAAGATGCGGCACTTGAAGCGCTGGCTTCAGCAGTGAAGATGGCACGCTCTGGCCTAGGCCGCGCGGACAAACCGATTGGCTCATTTCTCTTTTCTGGCCCCACCGGGGTGGGGAAAACGGAAGCTGCCAAACAGTTGGCAAATATCATGGGTATTGACTTGATTCGCTTTGACATGAGCGAATATATGGAACGCCATGCGGTGAGCCGCCTGATTGGTGCGCCTCCTGGATATGTGGGCTTTGACCAAGGTGGATTGCTTACTGAGGCGATCACCAAGAAGCCGCATGCTGTGTTGCTGTTCGATGAAATTGAAAAAGCGCATCCTGATATCTTTAACGTGCTACTGCAGGTGATGGATCATGGCACCCTGACGGATAACAATGGCCGAAAAGCCGATTTTCGCAATACGATCATCATCATGACGACCAATGCTGGCGCTGAGACGATGAACAAATCCACCATTGGCTTTACCAACTCGCGCCAACAAGGCGATGAGATGGCAGATATCAAGAGGTTGTTCACGCCAGAATTCCGCAACCGCTTGGATGCGATGGTCAGCTTCAAGCCAATCAATGAAGATGTGATTCTGCGCGTGG
>JANPAK010000246.1:0-6407 GCA_031429925.1 Variovorax sp. | reverse complement strand
GCCAATTGAAAATTCCAACCCGGCGTGCCGCCGCGTCTGGCCACGCCCGATAGCAAGCTGGGCAAGTAAGCCGCGATCACCGCACCGAAAAGCACAATGACCCAAGCGATGTAAAACCACAAAAGCAAGATCGGTACCGTGGCAAATGCACCATAAACGGCCGAGTACGTGGGCACGCTGCGTAAATACAAAGCCAACAACGCCTTCGCCACTTCAAAGCCGACCGCCACAAACAAGCCGCCAGTCCATGCGTGCGCCCATTTCACCCGGGTGTTGGGGACGTAGTGGTACAGCGCGGCCATGCCCGTGGCCAGCAGCGCAAACTCCAACACATCCAACAAAAACTTCAAGCCACCTGGCATGACGCCTACAAGCCCGCGCGAGGTAGAAAGTGCATAGGAGGTCAGCGTCAAACTGGCTGCGAGCAACACCGGGCCCAGCGTCAGGGCGGCCCAGTAAATCAACAGACGCTGGGCAAATGGGCGCAATTGGCGCACCCGCCAAATGTTATTCAGCGTGCGATCAATCGTAAAAATCAAAGCCAGCGCGGTCACCACGAAGGCGATCAAGCCCACTGCCCCCAGGCGAGATGCCTTGGCCGAAAACTGGGTGAGATAGCCCAGGACGCTGCGCGCGATGTTGTCGGGCACCAAGCTTTGCACCAGCCATGTTTGTAGCGTGGTTTGCATCGTGGCAAACACCGGAAAGGCGGTGAAGACCGCGAGGATCAGGGTCACCAAGGGCACCAAGGCAATCACGGTGGTGAAAGTCAGGCTTGAAGCTGTCAAGCCCAGTCGATCTTCGCGAAACCTTTCGAGCAGCACAGCCGCGGTGTTGCGCCATGGAAACTCGCGCAAGGTCGCCAACAAAACAGGGATTTCGGCGCGCAGCCGCTCAATCAAACTCATGAGCGGTATCATGCCACGCTGTTTTCCTGTTTTGAGCACCATTTGATGACCGACACCTTGCCCACGCCCTCACCCGAACTCACTGAGCGCCTGCGCTTGATCCAATGGCTTGCGGTGGGCAGTCTGCTCGGTCTGATCGTGCTCGGTTTGGCCTGGGAGTTGTGGCTCGCGCCCATTCGCCCGGGTGGCAGTTGGCTCGCGCTCAAGGTGCTGCCGCTGTGCATTCCGCTGGCCGGTTTCTTAAAAAACCGCATGTACACCTACCGCTGGGTCAGCCTGATGGTGTGGCTGTATTTCGCCGAAGGCATCACCCGCGCCACATCGGACCGCGCGCCGAGCAGCTATTTGGCGATGATTGAGGTGGTGCTTTGCGTGATGTTGTTTGTCGCATGCGCGCTGCATGTACGCGTACGCGTGGGTGCCCGATGAACAGCATCACGATTTACACGGATGGCGCCTGCAAAGGCAATCCTGGCCCTGGGGGCTGGGGCGCGTTGCTCAAATCTGGGGCGACCGAGAAAGAACTCTTTGGCGGTGAGCGCGAGACAACGAACAATCGGATGGAGATGATGGCGGTGATTCAGGCGCTAAAAGCTCTTAAGCGCCCATGCAAAGTCATGCTGCATCTAGACAGCAAGTACGTCTTGCAAGGCATTACCGAATGGCTTCCCGGTTGGAAGGCCAAGGGCTGGAAGACGGCGGCCAAGCAACCCGTGAAAAACGTCGATCTGTGGCAGGAACTGGATGTGCTGGCGCACACCGCTGGCCATGAGATCGAATGGCGCTGGGTCAAGGGGCATGCGGGCGACCCCGGCAATGAACGCGCGGACGCGCTGGCCAACAAGGGCGTGCCGGCTTAGGGCCTAGCCCGAGATGTAGCTCTGCAAATGCGTGATCGTTTGCTCATGATCGGCAATGATGTCGTCCATGATGTCACGAATCGAAATCAAGCCGACCACGGTGCCTGCTTCGACGACCGGCAGGTGTCGAATCTTGTTGGTGCTCATCAGCGACATGCATAACCGGGTACCCGCATTCGGCGGCACGGTGATCACATTGCGAGTCATGATTTCCGCAATCGGGGTTTCGCGAGAATTCTTTCCTTCTAGGGCAACTTTACGCGTGTAATCGCGTTCAGAAAAAATCCCCACCAATTTGCCCTGCTCCAGCACGACCATGGCGCCCACGCCATGACTCGCCAATAGTTTGAGCCCATCAAACACCGTCACATCCGGTGCAACATGAAACAAGGTGGTATCGCGCTTCTTGAGCAATTCGACGACGGGCTTCATGACGGACTCCAAAATGAACTGAAAAGAATGCCTCAGTATAAGCACATCAAGCGATCAGAGCTAGTTGGTTTGCACGACATGTCTTGACGCATGGATTAGCGCACTTGCGCTTTTTCTAGGCACACCTCTTGCATCAAACGTGGTTTCATCGCAAGATGTCTTTTTGATCATTGGTCACCACATGAGCGCTGCTGCAGAAACCCGTCCCCACATTCGCTTGACATCACATTCCGGCGGGCAAGGCGCCATGCCCATTCAGTGGGGCGCACAAGACGCCGCCACGCGCCGCCCCGTCGTGGGCACGACCACCAGCCGGGCTCACCGCAATGTCATTGGCACGCATAGCGGCTCCTACAGCATTTACCGGGCGCTGGCCGTCGCATCAGGCGCGCTTGACCCGAAGCATCGCGCCGATTTAACCAACACCTCACCGACCGATTTCCTCGGTCCCTACCCGAGCTGGACGCAGCCCGGCAAGATTGTTTCCATGGATCCCTGGGGCGCAGAAATCTCGCGCTATTACGCGGATGAGCTGGCCGCTGGCTACGACATTCGCCCGACCATTGCCGTGACGAAAGCGCACGTGATCTTGCCCGAGGTGATGGAGGCGATGCAAAAAGGGCGTTTGAAGGCCGATGGGAAGATCCTGTCGGAGGGCGGCGCAGCCGTGGTCACCAAAGCCGCCGTGGAGCCAGTTTGGCATTTGCCCAGCGTGGCCGAGCGCTTTGGTTGCTCTGAAGCGGATTTGCGCCGCGTGCTGTTTGAAGAGACGGGCGGCATGTATCCCGAGCTGGTGACGCGCTCGGATTTGGAGGTGTTTTTGCCTCCGATTGGTGGTTTGACGATTTATATTTTTGGTAATCCAAAAGACTTGGCCAACCCGGCTGTGGAGCTCACGGCGCGTGTGCATGACGAATGCAACGGTTCGGATGTGTTTGGCTCGGATATCTGCACTTGCCGCCCTTATCTCACCCATGCGATTGAAGAATGCATCGGCGGCGCGCAGCGTGGCGGCGTGGGCTTGATCAGCTACTACCGCAAAGAAGGCCGCGCCCTGGGCGAAGTGACGAAATTCTTGGTCTACAACGCGCGAAAGCGCCAAGTCGGTGGCGACACGGCAGACAAGTATTTTGCCCGCACCGAATGCGTCGCCGGCGTGCAAGACATGCGCTTTCAGCAACTCATGCCCGATGTGCTTCACTGGCTGGGCATCACGAAGATTCACCGCCTGGTCTCGATGAGCAATATGAAATTTGACGCCATCACGCAGAGCGGGATCGAGGTGGGTGAGCGGGTCAACATTCCCAATGAACTGATTCCCGATGACGCGAAAGTGGAGATGGATGCCAAGATGGCAGCAGGCTATTTCACACCAAC
The DNA here is from genome assembly GCA_031429925.1 of Variovorax sp. Classification (GTDB taxonomy): domain Bacteria; phylum Pseudomonadota; class Gammaproteobacteria; order Burkholderiales; family Burkholderiaceae_C; genus JANMDU01. The sequence continues at coordinate 2,830 of JANPAK010000246.1, read as the reverse complement.
GGCTGTGCCCAATGCGGAGGAATTGAAAATCGCCAAAGGGCGCGGCTTGAATGAGTGAATTGTTTGACACGGCCACGACACGCAACCGGGCCAAGGCGTTGCTATCGCGCGCTCGCGCAGGCCAGTCTGCTCACTTCGCGGTGCATGATGATGCCCTACCCAGCGTCGCCAGCCTCGTGGCTCAGACCACGCGCAGCCGCTATCCAGATTTAAAGATTCCTTATCACAGCCGCTGGCGGCATTTTGAGGCGGGCGGAGTGGATCGCCGCGTTTGGCTGGATGAGATCCGACCCGGTGCAGCGCTTGACCCGTTGACGTTGATCGACCTTGTCGTGGTCAGCGTTTTGCTCGATGCCGGCGCAGGCTCGACTTGGCATTACAAAGAAGTGCGCACCGGCCAAGTGCATGCTCGCTCGGAGGGCTTGGGAGTTGCCAGTTTTCATGCGTTCTGCGGCGGCTTGTTTTCTAGCGATGCGTCGCAGCCGCTGCAGGTCGATGCTCAGGGATTGCAGCGCTTGTCTAGCGTGCAGTTGGCGCAGGCATTTCAAGTCACGGACAGCAACCCTCTGGTTGGATTGGATGGGCGCGTCAACCTGCTGCGTCGCTTGGGTCAGGCCATCGCAGAGCAGCCCAAGGTGTTTAGCGCACCCGCTCGCGTCGGTAATTTGTACAGTTTTATGCGTCTAGCGCTTGCAGGAAAAGCGCAGAGCGCTATGCAATCCATAGCGGCTCATGACTTGCTCGCACTCTTGCTCGAAACGCTCTCTCGTATTTGGCCATCGGGTAGCAGCTTCGCAGGCCAAGCAGTGGGCGACTGCTGGCCACATGCTGCTTTGGGCCATGCGAGCACACCGGCAGGATGGATCCCATTTCATAAGCTCTCGCAATGGCTCACCTACTCGCTGCTGGAGCCGTTTGAATGGAGCGGGGTGACCGTGACCGCTCTGGATCGCCTGACTGGTTTGCCTGAGTACCGCAATGGCGGTTTGCTGCTGGATGGCGGTATCCTGTCGCTAAAAAATTCAGAGATGTCAACGGTTGCGCATCACCCCAGTGAGGAGTTCGTCATTGAATGGCGCGCGCTGACTGTGGCGCTACTGGATGAACTCGCACCTTTGGTACGCTCACAACTCGGCCTGACTGAAACGCAAATGCCGCTGGCCTGCGTTTTAGAGGGCGGTACATGGGCGGCCGGTCGTGTGCTCGCGCAGCAACTGCGCGGTGGTGCGCCACCCTTTCCGATTGAGTCTGATGGAACCATTTTCTAGGAGCTAAACCATATGGCCTTGGCCTACCAAAACAACGTTTATGTCGTGAACCACCCTCTGGTTCAGCACAAGCTCACCCTAATGCGAAAAAAAGACGCATCCACCAACACCTTCCGCCGCTTGCTGCGCGAGTTGGCTTCTCTGATGGCCTACGAAGTCACGGCAGACATGCCGCTTTCAGATATCGAAATCGAGACACCACTGGAAACCATGATGAGCCCCGTGATGGATGGTAAGAAGCTGGTCTTCGTCAGCATTTTGCGGGCCGGCACGGGCTTGCTCGATGGCATGCTTGATGTTGTGCCAGGAGCCCGGGTCGGGCATGTGGGTCTGTATCGTGACCCGAAGACACTCACTGCCGTTGAGTATTATTTCAAGATGCCGCAAGACATGCATGAGCGGCACGTGGTGGTGGTCGACCCGATGCTCGCTACGGGCAACTCTGCCGTAGCGGCGGTAGATCGCTTGAAAGAGCTCAGCCCAAAAAGCATTAAGTTCGTGTGTTTGGTCGGCTGCCCTGAAGGCGTCGCAGCGATGCAGAAAGCGCATCCAGACGTCCCCATCTACGCTGCCGCCATTGATCGCCAACTCAACGACCATGGCTACATCTTGCCGGGACTCGGCGATGCTGGCGATCGGATTTTCGGCACGAAGTGAGCCATGCTTGATCTGTTGATCACACACGCCACCTTGCCCGACGGCCGCACCGATATATCGGTGGCGGTACAGGGCGGCAAGATCATGGAAGTCAGCGCGGGTTTACAAAGTCCGGCGCATCAAACATTGGATGCACAGGGCCAGTTGCTCACGCCCCCTTTTGTGGATGCGCATTTTCATATGGATGCCACCCTGTCGTACGGCTTGCCGCGCGTTAACGAAAGTGGCACCTTGCTCGAAGGCATTGCGCTGTGGGGTGAGCTCAAGCCTTTGCTCACGCAAGAAGCCTTAGTCAAGCGCGCTTTGCAGTATTGCGACTGGGCCGTGGCCAAGGGGCTGCTGGCGATTCGCACGCATGTGGACGTATGCGATGAGCGCTTGCTTGCGGTGGACGCACTGCTCGACGTCAAAAAGCGGGTGGCGCCATACATTGATTTGCAGCTTGTGGCATTTCCGCAAGACGGTGTTTTGCGCGCGCCGGGCGCTCTGGACAATCTCAAGCGCGCACTCGACAAAGGCGTGGATGTCGTCGGTGGTATTCCGCACTTTGAGCGCACGATGCAAGATGGCGCGCACAGCGTCAAACTGCTCTGCGAAATCGCTGCGGAGCGCGGCCTGCTGGTGGATATGCACTGCGATGAGTCAGATGACCCACTCTCGCGCCACGTGGAAACCTTGGCCTTTGAGACGCAGCGCCTTGGCTTGCATGGCCGCGTGGTGGGCTCGCACCTGACCAGCATGCACAGCATGGACAACTACTACGTGAGCAAGCTCTTAGCCCTGATGGCCGAAGCCCAGCTGGGCGTGGTGGCCAACCCGCTGATCAACATCACCCTGCAAGGCCGCCACGACACCTACCCCAAGCGCCGCGGCATGACCCGCGTGCCCGAGCAGTTAGCCGCAGG
>JANPAK010000245.1:0-2274 GCA_031429925.1 Variovorax sp. | reverse complement strand
CGGTCATGCTGGCGATGTTTGCGGCTTTGCGAGGCACATGGTTGGGGGATCCCTTGGGCTGGGGTATGGTGGCAGCTTGCTTGTGCTTGGCTACGATGGTGGCTGGGTTGTATACCAAGGGACTAGATGTTGTCTCGTCATTGTGGATCTGGGGCATCACAGCGATCGCTACGGTGGCGTACTTCTTGATCACTTTAAGCCTGACGCAAAAGCGTAACCGACAACTGCGCCGGCTGGTGCAAATGTCCCAAGGCTATTCAACCATCGACACAGTCACGGGTTTGCCCATTGGTGCAAATCTTCTGAGCAAAGTTGACGATGTGATGTGGCGCAGTTTGCAGCACGGGAATGAAAGCGCCGTGATGGCCGTTTGGCTAGACAATTTGTACGAACTGAGCGATACGGTGGACCATGCCATTGAGCATGAAATTCGCCAAGTCATGGCGGCCCGAGTTCGCCGCACGGTCGGTTTTCGGTATGTGTTGGGATTGCAACAAGCGAGATGTTTTATCTTGGCTTTCGCCCATTTGCCCGAGCGCAACCTGCCGCAAGCGAAGGTGTATCAGTTGAGAAAGCAGCTCGGGCGTGCGATTCGTGTTGGCACCATGCAAGGACAATCCGCTCACTATCTGCCGCGCGTCGGCTTGGGCTTGTTGTTTGTGCCCCTAGACAATCCGCTGACGCCGTTGCAGGTGATGGATCAAGCGCAAGCCTTAGCCCAAGAGGCCCTTGGCACAGCCAATGAAGTGCTGATCCGCGATGTGCGCCCTGTGCCCCCGGCGACTCAAGCGACTGGATAGGTCCCGGGTAGCAAAATGCTTTTGTCGACAGCATTGATGTTAGTTTTGCCGCAAAACGCCATTGTCAAATCCAGTTCTTTCTGAATGATTTCCAAAGCCTTCGTCACACCAGCTTGACCGGCTGCCCCGAGTCCATTGAGCAAGGCGCGGCCAATGAGGGTGCCTTGCGCACCTAAGGCGCGAGCCTTAAGAACGTCTTGACCGGAACGAATACCCCCGTCCATCCAGACTTCGATTTTGTCGCCGACTGCTTGCACAATCGCCGGCAGCGCAGTGATGGATGAAGGTGCGCCGTCGAGTTGGCGGCCGCCGTGATTGGAGACGATAAGGGCATCGGCACCGCTGTCAACCGCAAGCCGAGCGTCTTCCACATCTTGAATGCCTTTTAGGATGATTTTGCCGCCCCAGCGTTTTTTGATCCATTCCACATCGCCCCAGTTCAGGCGCGGATCAAACTGCTGGCTGGTCCACGCAGACAGAGAGCTCATGTTTTCGACGCCCTTGACGTGCCCCACGATGTTGCCAAACTCATGCCGCTTGGTGCCAAGCATGCCTAGGCCCCAAGCGGGCTTGGTCATCATGTTGAGGATATTGGGCACAGTCAGCTTGGGCGGTGCTGACAGGCCATTTTTGATGTCTTTGTGGCGCTGTCCCAAGATTTGTAGATCCAGGGTGATCTGAAGGGCGGAGCAATTGGCGGCTTTGGCGCGATCAATCAAGCGCTCGATGAAATCGCGATCTCGCAGCACATAGACCTGAAACCAAAACGGATGGCGGCCGGTGGCCTCTGCAACGTCTTCAATCGAGCAAATGCTCATGGTGGAGAGCGTAAACGGAATGCCAAAGGCCTTGGCCGCGAGCGCACCCAAAATCTCGCCATCGGCATGCTGCATGCCCGAGAGACCCGTGGGTGCGATGGCTACCGGCATCGCCACGTCTTGGCCAATCATGGTGGTGCGAGTGCTTCGGCCCTCCATGTTCACCGCGACGCGCTGGCGCAGCTTGATGCTTTGAAAATCAGCACTGTTCGCTCGGTAGGTGCTCTCCGTCCAAGAGCCTGAATCGCAGTAGTCATAAAACATGCGGGGCGCGCGCTTTTCATGCAGGACGCGGAGGTCTTCGATACAGGTGATTTTGGAAAGGTCGGTCATGGCGTGTCTCGCTTTAAGTCGTGTTTGTATGCAATCTACATCGTAAGCGACCCGGTAAGGGACTAGCGTGAAATCAACTTTCCCAAGTTGAGAAAATTTTGTCTAAGGCCATATCTGAAGGCTGCCGATCCGCAGATACATGCCAAATCGAATGCAGTGCTATACCCAATGCGCGCAAGATGCTATCTAATTGATAGCGTGTGGCGCGACGAGAGAGTTAGACGTTAAACAAAAAGTTCAGCACATCCCCATCCTTGACGACGTATTCCTTGCCCTCGGCACGCATCTTTCCTGCTTCCTTTGCTCCTTGCTCACCTTTGAAG
>JANPAK010000244.1:0-2370 GCA_031429925.1 Variovorax sp. | reverse complement strand
GTCACCACCAGCGGGGCATCCCAGTTTTCGCAAGCCAGGCGGCTGCGGGCGGTCTCAAGCCGGTCAGCCGCATCCGCTTGGCTGTGGTGTTCAATCAGCACCTCGTCACCCAGCGCTTTGAACACGTCGCGAAATACGTCGGCGGTTTGCTCGATGATGCTGGTGTAGGGGATGGCGTAGATCACGCGGCGCTTGCTATGTGCTTGAGCGTGGTTCATCGCAAATGCCAGACTGGACAGTGTCTTGCCACCGCCGGTAGGCACCGTGAGCGAGAAGAAGCCCGAGGGCAACGCCGCTTTTTCGCGGCACTGGCGCAGGATGTCGGCGCGCAAGGTGTTCACATCAGAAGGCACGGCGCTGGCGGTCTTGGCGGTCATGTGCGCATCCAAAGTCAGACGCATTTGATCCAGCGCCGGAAAGCCTTCGCGCCGGGCGGGCTTGCCTGCGTCAAAGTGTGCTTCCGTGTCCAGAAAATCGGCGTCGACCAGACAGGAGAACAGCAGGCGCACCCACATTGCAAAGCCTGCTGCGCCGCCCGGAATTTGACGCAAATCGGGATTAAAACTTCCTGAACTGAGGATGCTGGCTGGTGGGTGTACGTCCTTGGCTTCTTGCAGTTCAGTCAGGCCGTCGGTTTGCGCCAGTCGCTCGTTAAGACCACCATTCCAGTCGTCTAGCCCCGCGTGGTGGCCAGCGATCACATATGCAAGTACACGAGCCGCCAGCTTTCCGTTAGTACCATGCGATTTTTCAAGCGTTTCTATCGCCCAGAGCGCGCCGGCGGCAGAATGCGTTTTCTCACGACCTCCCACTTTTCCTTCAATATGTGCATCCGGGTTATCAGACTGCGCCAAGTAGCGCTGAAATCCTGGCCGATATTTGCCCAAGTCGTGCCACAAGCCCGCCAAATATGCCCAGCGCTGCGCAGCTGGCGCGGCATCGAATGTCTGCGAGAAATCAGCAGCAAGAATGGCGACTGATTGCAGATGTTTTTCAAGTGAATGACCACCTGAGTGCGCCAAAGCCTCTGACATATTGGAAAGATCCTGAAACCCGAATTAAATGACAATAACTGACTATATGAACAGCATACCTGTATTTTCACTAGAAATCCAGCTACCTTATCGCACGCACGCAATCACCCCATCGCAGCGCTGTGGGATACCGCCATCTCCGAATGTCTGCGCTTCGAATCCGCCGTTGAGCTGTGATAACACGTCTGACAAAATCAGATCAATTTGGGTGTATTTATTGCTTGATTCTAGCTTTCAGCCCATACAAATCCTGCGCAAAACGCTATCAAAACAGTAGCATGCTCTACCTCAATTCATACTCAAACGTGCTCACCACGCGCAGGCGCTTGATGCGGGAGCTGCCGTCGTCGAAGTCGTTGCCGTCGTCGCCGCTGATGCGGATGGCGCCTTGGTTGGCGTTTTTCAGGGGGCCGAGCGTGGCGCCGGCTTCGGCAGCGAATTTGGTGGCTTGGTCTTTGGCGTTGCGGGTGGCTTCGGCCAGCAAGGGGGCTTTGACGTCGTTAAAGCCGCGCAGTTGGTAGCGCGGGCCGCTGGGCGCGCCTTCTGCGCCGCCGCCCAGTTGCACGCCGCCTTGGATGAGCGGGTCTACCGCGAGCCCGGCTTTTTCTACCTCTTTGACTCTGGCCGACTTCACCAGCACTTGGCTGGCGCCATTAAAGCGCAGGGGCACATTGCCTTGGGCGTATTCGCGGGCCATGAGGTCTTGCACGATGAGGGGGCGGGGCTCCACCTCGGCTTCGGTGAAGCCCCGCGCTTTCAAACAGGCCAACACCTTCTCCCGGTCTGCAGCCAGCGCCTGCTGCACCGCACCAAATTCGTTACCCGCCCGTCGGAAGCCGAGCGTCCAAATCACGAAATCGCTCTCCACCTCTTTTTCAGCCAAGCCTTTGACCGTGACCGAACGATCGGCCATGCGAAAGCGCTCCAAGCCGTGGCTGACTGCAAAGCCAGCAGCTGCAATGCCTGCGGCGATCAGGAAGGCGGCGAGGAGGCGAATGGGGTTGTTCACTGAGATTCCTTTTGATCGGCAGTGCGGCGGACGCGATAGGCGTCAAAACGCACTGGTATTGAATCGACATGACTTTACAGCACCCATGATGTCGAATGACTTTTGGGATCGCACTTCACCGCCACCCAGTAAAATCGACGGGTGTCAGCCCCCCACCCTAGCCCCTCTGTCGCCGCCACCTCCGCTTTGATCTTCGACATGGATGGCACCATGATCGATTCGATGCCCTATCACGCCAAGTCTTGGGCCGTGTTTGCGCAGCGCCATGGCGTGAAGATGGATTTGCCTGAACTGATGCAGCGCACCACCGGGCGCACCGGTACCGAA
>JANPAK010000243.1:0-3614 GCA_031429925.1 Variovorax sp. | reverse complement strand
CCATTTTTAAGATCTTCTCGCCATCCCATTGCTGGCCGCACCAGCAACGCCCGTGGGCGTCAATGAGGCAGGTGCCAGAGCCGCAGCAGCGTGTGTCTTCCATGGTGTCATCACCCTAAGTGAACTGTAAATAGTTTGCGATCAACCGCAGCTTAGCAGGGAACAAAAAAGCCCCTTGGATAGGGGCTTTCAGGGGTTTTGGCTGTCTGTAAAGGACGATGCAAAACTAGATCCTGGCGGAAACGGAGGGATTCGAACCCTCGATGAGGCTCTACACCCCATACTCCCTTAGCAGGGGAGCACCTTCGGCCACTCGGTCACGTTTCCAGGTGGACGCATTATCTCACGAACTGGGCCTCTCGCCGGGTTTAATCGGCTTTGATACCCATCTCGATGATGACTTTGCCGAGGCGGCTGTTATCGGCCTCGTGGGTACGACCGAGATACCGAGGCTCGCCGCCCGTAGGCACCGTTGTCGCTAATGCCATACGCGCTAGAACATCTGGCATCTTGAGAATTTCGTTCATATGGCTATTGAGCGTGTTGACGACGCTCGCAGGCATTCCCTTGGGCCCCATGATGCCTTGCCATGCGCCAAGATTTGAGCCGCGCACGCCTTGTTCTTCCAGGGTAGGTACGTTCGGGGCGAATGGTGAACGAACGCTGTCAGCTACAGCGATGTTTGTCAGTGTTCCACGTTCGATGTGCTGTCGTACAGGTCCCAAAGTGGTGTACATGAAGGAAATGTGATTGCCAATCAGGTCGGTGACAGCCGGCGCACTGCCTCGGTAGGGCACTTGTTGAATCTTCAAGCCAACGGTTTGGTTGAACATTTCACCCAAAATGTGCATGGGTGAGCCGCTGCCCGGGCTACCGTAGGTTTTGATTTTGTCAGCCTTAGCAGCTGCGATCAGGTCTCTGACGTTCTTGATGCCGGTACTGCTGTTGACCACCAAAAACAGCTGTTGGTTGCCCATGTGAAAGACGGGTGTGAAATCACCAACGGTGTCGTAACTGCCGCCAGTTCCGGGCTTCAAGACCAAGAGCGCTGTCGAGATGGTGCTTGGGGTCATCAGTAGGGTGTGCCCATCAGGGGCAGACTTGGCGACCAAGGCATTGCCGATGGTCCCGCTGGCACCGGGCCGGTTTTCGACCACAACCTGTTGCCCCAGACGTGCCGTTAGCTTTTCAGCAAACACCCGGCCGAGCGCGTCTGTATCACCGCCGGCTGGATAGGAAACGATCATGGTGATCTGTTTGCTGGGATAGTTTTGAGCAAACGCCCACTGAGGCGCCAGGCTGGCTGCGCCCAAGGCTGCGGCGGAGGAAATTGCACTTCTACGGGATAGTTTGGACATGACGAGCTCCTGAGTTGATCAATGGGCCAAGGTTAATGCAAAAACCGGGCTAGGTCACTCCATATTGAACCTAGGATTAGTTTCATGAGGGAATCGAGGCCTTATTGATCTCGCGCAAAACCAAGTCAGAGTGCGCTAGGTTGCGCATGCTTTGCGAGCACTGTGTACCAAGGATGGTCCCGATCCGAGAGTCCAGTGTGGGTTTGAAAGTGGTTTTGACCCGGCAGCATGCGCAACGGCGCATCGAGACCTTGCACCAGCAACAAGGTCTGCAATCTCCGGTTTGATAAACGGACACGCTCACTGTCGTGCTCGCCCACCGTCAGGGCGGTCGGCGTTGTGTATCCTGCTGTCCAGCAGATAGGGCTCATCACGCCATCTTGGCTCGCGTCCTCTAAAACCATCGTGTAAACGCGCTCCTCAAGGCTGCCGCTGGCTGGCGCAGGATGGTGTAGGTCCGCAATAGCGCTAATGGGAAGGCAGGCTTTGATGTGCGCTGGCTGAGAGCTTTCCCGCCGAAGCGCCGTCAACGCCGCCAAATGGCCGCCCGCCGAGTGGCCTGAAACGATGACATGCTGGGGATTGCCGCCCCATGCCGGTGCATTTTCTAACACGTCATTCACGCATGCAAGCGCATCGTTGTACGCGGCTGGAAGCCGATGTGCGGGAGCGAGCCGGTAAGAGGGCGCGACGAGGACGATACCCATGGCGCAAACCGTGTTGGCCATGAAATGGACGTATTGCCGATAGCCGTTGGTCCACCCGCCGCCATGCCAGAAGATGAGGACGGGCGAGCCCTGGGCGTGACTAGGCCTCTTAGGGGCGAAAACATCCATCTGATGCAAGCGATCAGTCCCATAGGAAACATCACGCCATACATGCATGGCCGAAAAGTCGGCCTCGCGGGCCCACTGCATCACCTGCCGCGCATACGCCTCTGCGGCGGCAAAAGGCATGGCCATTTGGCGATCGGGGTCGTCTTCAAGACTCAAGTTAGAGGCAACGCTCATGAGGTTTGTTTCGCGAAGGTAAAGTCGGGCTTGCAAGGACGTAGGTGTCAGCGCGCATGCGCTTGTTGCGTTGAGTACATCATGACATCGCATCATCGCCCAGTAGTGAAAGCCCCAGACATGAGTTTTAACATCCATCTTTGCCGCCGGGAATACCTGAAGACAAGCCTGGCCCTTGGCTTGCTGGGCCCGAAGGCTTGGTCCGCTGACGCACAAACGCTTCCAGCGGCAAGGGAGGAACGGTGGGTTGATGCGGCACGTTCGCGTGAAATTCCTGTTTTGCTGCGCTGGCCGACTGGCAAGCCGTTGGGTGTGATGGTCTATTCACATGGTCTGGGCGGCAAGAAGGAGGGCGGTGATTTCTGGGGGAGCTCTTGGGCCGCTGCAGGTCTCGTGGTGGTGCATTTGCAGCACCCTGGAAGTGACGCGGCTGCGCTCAAAGGTGGATTCACAGCACTTCGCGCTGCAAGCACGGCTGAACAACTCATCGCGCGCATCCAAGATGTTCGCTTTGCGATTGCCGAGATCAATCGGCGCCGCGCGTCTGGAGCTGACTTATGGGCAAGTGTACCGACCGATAAGATGGCCGTTGGGGGTCACTCGTTCGGCGCGCGCTCAACCATGATGGGTGCTGGCTGGCAGCGTAAAGGCTACGGGAACGCCGATCCCCAACCCAGAGCTTTTGTGGCAATGAGCCCCGCATTGGGTAAAGGTGTGAACCTTGAACAAGGTCGCGCGGAACTGGCGACGGTGACGCGCCCATTTTTGATCTGCACTGGCAGTCTTGATGGGGAGGTGATTGGCAACGGCGAAACACCCGAGAGCCGCCGGATGATGTACGACGCCTTACCTCAAGGAAAAAAAGCGTTGCTATGGCTCGAAGGTGCAGACCATTTCACTTTTGCTGGCAACAGCAAGCGCATTCCCAGTAGCTTCCTCGCGCAGCGCGCAAAAGAAACCCTATCCATGGAGGATGCACATCACGAGCGCGTGGCGCGGATCAGCACGGCATGGCTGAAGGAGCAGCTTTTCGGGCAGTCGATGTCCGCGGTGTCGGGGCTGGCTGCTTCGGATCAATGGCTGAGAGGCTAGGGCGCCTAGTTTTTCTAGCTTTTGTAAGCATTGGGGAAAATCAATCCACCCAAGCCCTTGATAGTTGGTTTGCTAAATGGCTTCCAAGCGCCTTCGGCCTGTGCCAGCCGATCAGCCACTGCCCACCAACTGCTCGGGTTCAGGCCAATGCCCA
>JANPAK010000242.1:0-9052 GCA_031429925.1 Variovorax sp. | reverse complement strand
TCGCATGGCTCGCCCATGTTTGCCCTCGAGCCGGGTCTAGCCGGGCCCCTGCTAACTCAATTGGGGCTGGATTTGCCGCGACCGAAAGCGATTGCTGTGATTTCGCCACATTGGATGACGCGTGGCGCGGCGGTGTGTGTTACGCGAAAGCCGGAAACAATCCATGACTTTGGTGGCTTTGATCCGCGTCTGTATCAAATGCAGTATCCAGCGATAGGCGAAGCGGAATATGCGCAACGTGCTATCGATTTATTAGCAAAAGCGGGATGGAATCCGGTTGCCACCGAGGCGTGGGGCTTGGACCACGGAGCATGGGTTCCCCTGACTTATCTTTATCCCAAGGCTGACATCCCGGTGTTTCAGATCTCTTTGCCAACAGGGCTCTCGCTATCGCAGGCGATGGCTTACGGGCAGGCACTGTCTGGCCTTCGCGAGCAAGGCGTGCTGATCATCGGCTCGGGCAGCTTGACGCATAACCTGGGCGAGTTTCGCGGTGGCCGTGCGATGGATACACCGGCCTCCCCTTATGTGCTGGAATTCGTCAATTGGGTGCGCGAGGCCGTAGCGGCAGGTGATGCGCAAAAGCTGTGCCGAACACTCGAGGAAGCAGCGCACGCCCGACGCGCGCATCCCACCGATGAGCATTACCAGCCCTTGCTGGTGGCCATAGGCGCTTCGATGAAAGACGGTCAAGCGGCGCCAGCGCGCTTACTCGATGGGGGCGTGGCTTACGGCATCATTTCGATGGACAGTTTTGTGTTTGAAGAAGACGCATGAGTTTGATCGTGCATCCGCCAGAGGGCGGCACAGCGCAGCAATTATTCTTATTGTTTCATGGCGTGGGCGCCGCGCCCGACGATCTGGTGCCGCTCGGGCAAATTCTGGCGCAACGCTTTCCTCAGAGCGCTGTGGTCAGCGTACAGGCGCCGCACGATTGCCCCTACAGCTCCGGTTTTCAGTGGTATTCCGTCGATGGCATCACGGAGGAGCTTCGCCCTCAGTTGGTGGCGCAGGCCTTGCCCTTATTTCAACAAGTTGTCCAGCAATGGCAGCAGGCATTCGGTGTGGGCGTCGAGGCAACAGCTTTGGTGGGCTTTTCTCAAGGTGCCGGCATGGCCCTTGAGAGCACCCAACATGAGCCCTTGCTTGCGGCCCGAGTCGTCGCGCTATCGGGGCGTTTTGCCGCGCTGCCTGAGCGAGCGCCTCAGGACTGCACGTTGCATTTAATTCACGGTAAACAAGACGCGGTGATTGGCTATGCCCACACGGTTCGCGCAGCAGAACGCTTGATCGAGCTCGGCGCAGACTTCACAGCGGACGTGATCCCGTTCGTTGGTCACGAAATCAACGATGAGATTGCGCAGCTGGTGATTAAACGCCTCACGACGCACGTACCCAAGCGCTTGTGGGAGGCGGCGCAGCAAGCGCCACAGGCGAGTGAGGGACCCGCTTGAGCGCGCGTGCAGCTGCGGCTACTCTGTTGACGACTGCTGCAGTGCCCACATAGCCGCATAGCGCCCCTGCTGCTCGAGCAGTTGCGCATGGGTGCCCCGTTCGAGGATTCGCCCAGCATCAAGTACCAATATCTCATGGGCATCCACCACCGTCGACAAGCGATGCGCGATAACCAAGGTTGTTTTGTTCGCTGAAACACCTTGCAGCTCAGCTTGAATCGCACGCTCGTTAGTCGTATCTAGCGCCGATGTCGCTTCATCAAAAATCAAAATCGGAGGATTCTTCAGCAAGGTTCGAGCAATGGCCACGCGCTGCTTCTCGCCACCAGAGAGCTTGAGCCCGCGCTCACCGACCATGGTGCCATAGCCTAAAGGCGTCGAGGCAATGAAGTCATGAATGCGAGCGGCTCTTGCGGCTTCGCGTACCTGCTCGGGTGTGGAGCCGGGCTTGCCATACGCAATGTTGTATTCCACCGTGTCGTTGAACAGCACGGTGTCTTGCGGAACGATGCCGATGCTGCTACGCAGGCTGGTTTGGGTGAGTTGGCGCAGGTCTTGGCCATTGATCTGGATGCTTCCCGCTTGAATATCGTAGAAGCGGTAGAGTAAGCGAGCGAGCGTAGATTTGCCGGAGCCACTGGCACCCACCACCGCGACCGTTTTTCCTGCAGGAATCTCAAAACTCACACCATGCAGGATCGGCCGGCTGGCCTCATAAGCAAAATTGACGTTGTCAAACTTGACGGAGGGCGAGCTTTGCAACTGCAAAACTTTTGCATCGGGGCTGTCTGCCACTTCGCGTTCGCGCTCCATCAGCACAAACATTTTGTCCAGATCGGTCAGGCTTTGCTTGATCTCTCTATAGATCACGCCCAGAAAGTTCAGCGGGATATAGAGCTGAATCATGAAGGCATTGACCATCACCAGATCGCCCAAGGTCATGCGGCCTTCCACCACGCCTTGCGTTGCGCGCCAGAGCATGCCTACAAGCGCTACCGCGATGATCAGCTGTTGGCCGGTATTGAGCATGGAGAGCGTGGTCTGGCTTTTCAAGCGCGCCTTGCGCAGCATTTCTAGGCTTTCGTCATAGCGCTTGGCTTCGAATGGCTCGTTGTTGAAGTATTTGACGGTTTCGTAGTTCAGTAGCGAATCAACAGCCTTGGTGTGCGCCGCTGAATCGAATTCATTGGCTTCTTTGCGGAATTTCGTGCGCCACTCGGTAACGAGCACGGTGAAGGTGATGTACAGCGCCAACGCCGAGAGCGTGATGATGGCAAACCACACATCAAATTTCACCGCAAGGATGGTGAGCACGAGTGTGACTTCGATCAGCGTGGGGATGATGGAATACAACGAATACGAGATCAGCGATTCAATGCCGCGCACGCCGCGCTCAATGTCGCGCGTCATACCGCCCGTTTGGCGCTCCAGATGAAAGCGCAGCGAGAGCGCGTGCAGATGCTCGAATGTTTTCAGGGCGATCGAGCGCGCCGCGCCCTGCGTGGCTTTGGCGAAGACCAGTTCGCGCAGCTCGGTGAACAGGCTGGTGGACAAGCGCAGCAAACCATAAGCCACCAGTAGACCCAGTGGCACGACCAGCATGGCCTGCACCGAGCCGGGCTTGAAGGTCATCGAATCGACCAGTTCCTTGAGCAGGACCGGTACGCCCACATTCGCGACTTTTGCCCCGACCATGAAGGTCAGTGCGGCCACGACGCGCCATTTGTATTCCAGCAAATAGGGCAGGAGGCGCTTGAGCGTGAGCCAGTCGGAGCGTTCGATGGGTGGTGACGAGGAGGCGACTTGCGACGGGGCAGTGGTGGAAAGTGAACGCATTGGATTTATCATGGGGCTTTAGTCTTAGATTGTGCCCATGTCTACCAACGCAAGTGAAAAAGTCAGCCTTCCCACCGACAAGGAACTGGTGCTCAAGGTGATTTCTATGCCCGGCGACAGCAATGCCAATGGCGATATCTTCGGCGGCTGGGTGATGGCGCAGGTCGATTTGGCAGGCTCTGTGATCCCCGCACGCATCGCCAAAGGGCGGATTGCTACTGTGGCGGTGAATGAGTTTTTGTTCAAACAGCCGGTGAAAGTGGGCGATTTGCTCAGCTTCTTTGCCGAAGTCGTGCGTGTGGGCAACACGTCTGTGACCGTGCATGTGGAGGTTTATGCGCAGCGCTTGCGGCAAGCAGATCTGATCGTGAAGGTGACCGATGCCAATCTCACCTATGTGGCGATTGACATGGACGGTAAGCCTCGGCAGATTCCCAAAGACTGATCAGCTTGCAAAGTGATCGAAAGATGTGAACTCGTTGGATACGAGCTTACCGCCGACCTCGCGTAGGCGAAGGCCAAGTTCTGCTTGGGTTTGACCGATACGGGTGATGCGGGTTTGTGTGGCGAAAGCGGCGGCTTGCACGGCCTCGCGCTGCGCTGGCGGCGCCGTGAAAACAAGCTCATAGTCGTCACCGCCGGCAAGGATCATTTTTCGTACGAACTTTGGCTCAAATGCGGGATTTTCCTTCATAAAATCAGCGCAAAATGCTATGGAATCAATAGCGGACAATTCGATCTCTGCACCTAGTCCACTGGCTTTGAGCACGTGCGCAAAATCACCGAGAAGTCCGTCGCTCACATCAATGGCGCTGCTGGCAATTGCCCTCAGGGCTTGGCTCAGCGCCACTCGAGGTGTTGGGCGCTCCATCCGATCGCGAGCAATGGCAAAGTCTGCTTTGCTGAGGGAAATGTTGCCGCGAAAGGCTTCTAAGGCAAGCCGCGCTTGGCCGGGCAGGCCGCTCACGTAAACATCGTCGCCGACTTTTGCGCCGCTGCGCAACAAGGCTTGCCCGACAGGCACATGGCCAAACACGGTGATGCAGATCGTCAGAGGGCCCGCTGTGGTATCGCCGCCGATCAACGCGCAGCCGAGTTCGTCGGCCAAGGCGAACAAGCCTTGAGCAAAGCCAGCCAGCCAGGCCTCGTCCGCGCGTGGCAAGCTCAGCGCCAAAGTGAAGGCCACAGGTTTGGCGCCGCAGGCCGCCAAATCACTCAAATTGACAGCCAGTGCTTTGTGGCCCAAAGCCTCGGGGCTTACTGTGCTCAGAAAGTGCCGACCCTCCACCAACATGTCGCAGCTGATGGCCAATTGCATGCCGGGCGCTGGCGCGAGCAAAGCGCAATCGTCTCCGATGCCCAAGTCAACCGCTGCCGACAACCGGCCCGCGCGTTTGAAATAGCGCTCGATCAGCTCAAACTCGCCCATGAGGGACAACTCGCCTTCGTCTCAGTGCAGCGTTGGCCTACCGCCCAGATGGCTCAAGGCGTCGAGCACAAACATGGGGATATCGGCATTGAAGGGCGTGCCGTCGTCTGACATACAGTGATATTGGCCGTGCATGGTGCCGGTGGGGGTACGAAGGCGGCAGCCGCTGGTGTATTCAAAGCTCTCACCGGGCTCAAGGGTGGGCTGCTCGCCGATCACCCCTGGGCCTTTGACTTTCTCCGTCACGCCGTTGGCGTCGTTGATGTTCCAGGTTCGAGAAATCAGTTGCGCTGTGACGTCGCCGGTGTTGGTAATGGTGACGGTGTAGGCAAAGCCAAACACACCCATGCTCGGTGCAGATTGCTGCGGCAGGTATTGCGGACGGACGGTGACGGTGAATTGTGCGCGTGCCATAGTCGCTATGGTAACCCGGTACGGTGGGATCAGCCGCGCGCTAAAAACTCGGATTCCATTGCATCGCGCAACTTTTCGATAAAAATCTGCGCAACGCGCTGAGTATTGCCATCAGAGAAGCCAGCGCAATGCGGTGTTGCGATGACGTTGGGCAGATGCCAGAGCGGCGAATCTAGCGGCAAAGGCTCGCGCGCGAACACATCCAAATACGCGCCAGCCAGATGACCTGACTGCAAAGCGCCAATCAATGCCGGCTCGTCGATCACCTCGCCGCGCGAGACGTTGATCACATGTGCCCCCCTGGGCAGTGAATCAATTTGCTGTTTGCCGATCAAGAGTCGCGTTTGGTCTGTCAGGGGGCAGGCCAATACCAGCCAATCCGTGAGTGGCAGGATCTGATGCAATTGCGCATACCCTAATGTTTGATTCAGGCCCTGGATCAACGCACCACTGTGGCGCGCGACCGTCACCTGCAAGCCCAGCATCTGCACATATTTCGCAAGGGCTTGCCCAATCCCGCCCCAGCCGACGATGGTCATGCGTTGGCCAGCCAGATCGCGCGGCATCAAGTGGCCATGAAGGGGCAGCCAATGCTGCTTCGCCTGCGCCTGCATCAGCAGCGGCAAGCGACGCGATAACGCCAGCATGCCGGCGAACGCGGCCTGCGCAACTACAGCTGCATTGGCGCCAACGGACGGCGTGACTTTCACACCGCGTGATTGGAGGGCGGCGTAAATGGGCCGATCTATGCCCGCTGAATGTACGTGCACCCAGCGCAGATTCGGCGAGGCAAGCATCGCGTCATAAAACTCCTGTGTAGACGGCAGGACATCGTGTTTGGTCGATGTGCTCGTCACATCGCGCGAAACGAAGGCGAAATCACAACCCGCAGAGCATGCACGCGCCTCGATTGGCAAAACAAACTGGTAGGCGCGGGCGCCCATCACACGGGCCACATCCGCTTCGATCTGCAATCGCGCCGACGCAGAGACCAAGAGACGGACAGGTTTGTTCGGGGTCATCGAGATAAATCAATCTGCCGACAGTTTCAAATTGTTGGGTAGGCGCTTTTCAATCGCAAACTTCAGCAAAGCGGCGCAGCGGTAGAAGCCATGGGCCATCTTGCCGTAGGGCGTCGTGATGAAAAACGCCATCACACAGCCCAAGTGAACGCACAAAAGTATCGTCATCGCGGATGAATCGCGCCAGAGCATGAGGGCAAGGCCGGTCAGGCTCACCGCGAAAAGCAAAGCGATGAAGCCGTAGTCCATGGTGTTTTGCGTTGCATCGCCGTGCAGGGCATGGCGCTTGAGCTTGAGCCAGAAGAGGCCGACCGGCCCGATCAGCAGGCCTAAGCCGCCAGTGATACCCAGTAGCTTGGGTAAGCTGCCATAGCCGTAGGGCGCAACCCAGTTCAATGCGTAGTGGTACAGCGTCGCCACGCTGGTGGCAGCGAAGCAGAGCATGAAGCCGTAGAACGTGAAGTGGTGGAAAACGCGGCGCAGCTTAGTCCAGCGCTCGTCTTCGTTGTGACAGCCTTCGCCATGGCCGCCATCAAGATACTTCATAGAGAGTGCCGCGCCGGCAGCCTCTTTAATAGCTACCATTTCAATAACATTTCGCGCAGATTCTATGGCGGCTAGAGGCTTGTTTGACCAATTATTTTGAGATCGCCAAAAGCGCTGGAGACCGATGGCCAGCGCGAGCGCGGCAAAAAGAAACACCGCTCCAAACACGCCCGCCATGAGGTTGTGCGGAAACACCGCGTAGAAATTG
The DNA here is from genome assembly GCA_031429925.1 of Variovorax sp. GTDB lineage: Bacteria > Pseudomonadota > Gammaproteobacteria > Burkholderiales > Burkholderiaceae_C > JANMDU01. The sequence goes on along the minus strand of JANPAK010000242.1, from coordinate 2,143 downwards.
CCGCCCGCGCCGCCCAGGGACGGCGCATGCCAAAGCGACTGCTTTAAACTGGCTGCGAGCAAGAAAAACAGTGCCAAGCCAAACGCTAGGGACAGGCTTAGCACCAAGCCACTGCGCTGGTACGCGAGAGAAAAAGCTTGGGGCCAAGCGTAATCTTGGTAAGTCTTGATTCGAACCTTTGCCATGGCTTGCGGCACATTGACGGCGAATTCATGCGGCGGGGCATACTGGCAGGCATGCAGGCACGCGCCGCAGTTGTGGCAGAGATTGGCGAGGTAATGCACATCATCGCGCGTGAAATCTAGGCGGCGCGTCATCGCAGGAAATACTGCGCAAAAGCCCTCGCAGTAGCGGCAGGCATTGCAAATTTGCATTTGCCGCGCCACCTCAAATTCCGCCGTGCCGGGCAACGCGGCTGCCGCGTTGATGAGTTGATTCAAAACCGCAGTACTCAAGACGAACTCACTCTACTATTGGCAGCGCTTTTTGCAGATTCCACGCCGGCTAAACGGCCAAAAGCTGTCCCAATTGTCATGCCGACACCAGCGGTGTAGCCCTGCCCGAGCACATTGCCAGCCATGATCTCGCCGGCCGCAAAAAGATTGGGCGACTCCTTGCCACCAAATTGGACAGCTGTGCGCTCGCCTACCTTCAAGCCGAGATAGGTGAAAGTCACGCCAGGCTTAAGCGTGTAGCCAAAAAAGGGCGCTGTATCGATCGGCAGCGCCCAGTGCGTCTTGGCGGGCAGCAAACCTTCGGTGTGGCAATCGTCCAGCACCGAATGGTCAAACTTGCCAACTCTGCAGGCGGCGTTGTATTCGCCCACAGTTTGCAGGAAAGCACTTCCATTCAAGCCCAGTTGCGCTGCCAATTCTTCTAAAGTATCGGCTTTCGCGCCCTTGAACACGGGTGGCATAAAGCGCCCGACGGCTTTCGCATCAATGATGCAATGGCCGACCTGCCCTGGCTGCTGAGCCACGAGACGGCCCCAAATCGCGTAGCGCTTGGGCCAAAAGTCTTCGCCTTCATCATAAAAGCGCTTCGCTTCGCGGTTGACCATGATGCCCAAGCTCACGCAATCGACGCGGGTGCAGATACCGCCGTCATACAGTGGTGCGCGTGCATCAATCGCCACCATATGGGCTTGCGTTGGGTCGCCAATCAAATCTGCGCCCTGATCCATCAGATCGCGCAAGATCACGCCCATATTGAAGCGGGTGCCGCGAATCGCGAAGTTGTCTGTGGGCCACTCGCCCAGAGCGTTCTGCCCCCAAGCTTCGCGCAGCCATTCGCGGTTCGACTCAAATCCACCGCAGGCCAGCACGCAACTCTTGGCTTCAATGCGCTCGCCGCTTTTCAAACGCGCCGCTATAAATTTGCCGCCTTTTTGTTCGATGCGAGCCACCGGCGCCTCATACCGAATCTGTATGCCCAGCTTTTCAGCGCTCAGGTAGTACGCGTTTACCAAAGCCTTACCGCCACCCATAAAAAATGCATTGGTGCGCGAAAGATGAAGCGTGCCCGACAGCGATGGCTGAAAACGCACACCGTGTTTGCGCATCCAATCGCGGCAGGTCGATGACTCGCGAATCGCACGGCGCGCCATGTGCTCGGTGGTTTTCCCCGCCGTCACTTTCAGCAGATCCTGCCAAAATTCTTCTTCTGAGTACGCATCAGTGAGCACATCCTGCGGCGCATCATGCATACAGCGCAGATTGCGCGTATGCATTGAATTGCCGCCGCGCCACGAGCGCGGCGCGGCCTCTAAAAGCGTGACGGAAGCTCCAGCTTCCCGGGCCATGAGCGCCGCACATAGGGCGGCATTGCCGCCGCCGATCACCAAAACGTCGATCATCACTATTCTCGATAACTTGGATCGATACGATCAAGCTTTCGAAGCAAAGCGGGCCATTCCATCAAGCCATAGGGCCTTCGTGTGCCCGGTTGGTAGTTATTCCAAGTCGCTTCGAGCAAAGGCTGGGAGACTTGACGGATCGGGCTGTTGCAAGACATTGCTGCGATCTGTGAGTGGCAGGCCAATTCAAGGCGATGAGTCCAGTTAAATGCCTCGCCAACCGTACGACCCACCACCACCGCACCATGATTTCGCAAAATCAAAGCCTCGCCGCTGCCAAGATCGGCA
>JANPAK010000241.1:0-3927 GCA_031429925.1 Variovorax sp. | reverse complement strand
GGCGACCAGACATAGACCAAGGCACCACGCAGCCCGGGCATGGTGTTGTGCTGCAAATTCATGAGGCGTTTATCGTCAAAACAGTCGTTAGCCCATGTCGCTTGAGCACTGAACGCTACCAAAAGCAGAGCAACTATCGATCGAAGGCGGGCACGCATGCGCACAGCGTCTAACGCCAATTGAGCAGGAGGAGCAAATCTGTTGGGCGATCCACCACAAAGTCGGCTCCCCAATCATGTATCGCGTGCTCACCAAGATAACCCCAATTGGCCGCGACAGTGACCATGCCTGCGGCGCGACCGGACTCAATATCACGGCGGTCGTCGCCGATGTACCAGCACAGGGCAGGATCGATGCCCGCAAGTTGCGCGGCAGCCAGGACAGGCGCGGGGTGCGGTTTGGTGTATGGCGTTGAGTCGCCACTAATGACCGCTACCGCGCCTTGCAGCAAAGGCATTTGGGCCACCAGGGGCTCAGTAAACCGCTTGGACTTGTTGGTCACGATTCCCCATGGCATAGATTTGGCGCGGATCGCGGCCAAGACATCCGGTATGCCATCAAATGCAATGGTGCGCGCCGTGAGGCTGCGCTCGTAGTTCACGTAAAACTCCTCGCGCAGCAACTCGTAATTGGCGTGATCGGGGCTCATGTCAAACGCCACACGCAGCATGCCGCGAGCGCCAGCGCCTGCCATCGGTCGATAGTGCTCGTAGGCGATGGAGGGCAGGCCACGGTCGGTTCGCAACTTATCAGCAGCCGCGCCCAAATCGGGCGCGCTGTCAATCAACGTACCGTCTAGGTCAAAGAAGAGGGCTTGAGCTTGCATATAAAAAGAGTTATTGAGACCTCATGGACTCTGCGTGAAGGGTGACAAAAAAATATCAATTCGCCACTCAAAGTAGCGGGCGCCGAGTGGCCACCAAGTAGTTGACGCTGGTATCGTTACTTAACCAATACCGCCCCGTCAGAGGGTTGTGCTCCAAGCCTCGCAGTTCCATCGTGCTCAGACCGGATTGGCGGATGTGCCGTGTTAGCTCACTGGGGCGGATGAATTTGGCGTAATCATGCGTGCCGCGCGGCAGCATGTTGAGCACATACTCCGCCCCCACCACGGCCAATAGCCATGCCTTGGGATTTCGACTGATGGTTGAAAAAAACACCCAACCCCCGGGCCGTACCAATTGCGCGCATGCAGTGACGATCGACGCAGGATCGGGAACATGCTCAAGCATCTCCATACATGTGACGATGTCGTACTTTCCGGGCTGCTCCTGAGCGAGGGCTTCGGCGCTAACTTCGCGATAGTCGATGTTTGGTGTTTGTGATTCCAAGGCGTGCAACTGAGCGACTTTGAGAGCCTTGGTGGCGAGGTCAATGCCCAAGACATTTGCCCCGCGCCGCGCCATCGAGTCGGCCAAAATGCCGCCACCGCAGCCAATGTCGAGCACTTGCTTGCCGTTTAACGAAGCGAGGCCGTCAATCCATTGCAGTCGAAGTGGGTTAATCGCGTGTAGCGGCTTGAATTCGCCGGTTTGATCCCACCAGCGGTGAGCCAGCGCCGAAAATTTGGCGAGTTCTGCTGGGTCAGCGTTGGTGGCAGTCGAGGTGTCTGTAGTCATAGCTGCAATTGTGAAGCAGAATGTGCAGGCACTTTCACGACGTGGGCGTTGAGAACGAGGAACAGACCTGCACAGACGTAAAAAAGCCGCCCGAAGGCGGCTTTTTTGATCGAAAATTCGAAAATTAACGATTAGCGCGGGTACCGACCACTTCGATTTCCACGCGGCGGTTTTTAGCCTTGCCTTCTTTAGTCTTGTTGTCAGCAACTGGCTGCTTCTCGCCCTTGCCTTCGGTGTACACGCGGTTTTTCTCAATGCCCTTGGACACCAAGTAAGCCTTCACAGCTTCTGCGCGAGCAACAGACAACTTCTGGTTGGCGGCGTCGCCACCGTCGCTGTCAGTGTGACCCACACCAATAATTACTTCGAGGTTGATGTCCTTGATCTTGCCGACCAAGTCATCCATCTTGGCTTTGCCTTCTGGCTTGATGACAGACTTGTTGACATCAAAGAATGCATCAGCCGCGTAGGTCACTTTCGTGGCTGCAGGTGGCTGAGGCGCTGGTGCTGGTGCTGGTGCTGGTGCAGCAGGGCGAGCCGCTGGTGCAGGTGCAACTGCAGCTGGCGCAGGTGCGACTGCAGCTGGAGCTGGAGCGACAGCAGCTGGCGCAGGTGCGGCGCGAGGAGCAACTGGTGCTGGCGGCACAATTGCGCCGTCGCAACCGCGAGCAGCGGTGGCGGGTGTCCAAGTGGCATCACGCCAGCACAGAGTGCCGTCGCCGTTTTTCCACTGTAGATTGCCGTGGCCAGAACGCCAGTTGTCGGAAGCGGCGTTAGAGCCGGCGGCCAAAGCGGAGCCAGCGAGGGCGACGGTTGCAAACAACACGGCGACTTGATTCAGTTTTTTCATGTTCATCCTCAAAATTGATACCGCAGCTAGGCTAGCTGCTCCAAGCGAGTCGGTAAGGGTAACTCGTCGGACGATTGTGCCACAGTCAGTAGCCGTGTCTACTAGCTATTCAGTTACATCTGACAGACGCCATAGATTGTTGCAATTGGGCGACACTTTAAGCGGCTTTGCAGTTCGGCAGCCCAAGCGCGGCGACAGTAGCTGTTGCCAGCAAAGGGGCTAAAATCGTTGGTTTTGAGCGACACCCGATCGTTCAAACGATGCTAATCACCAGCTGTAGGCGCCTCGTACGACATGATTCCATTTGCCAAAGAAACCCTGCCCATCAGCCTCGAAGAGGAGATGCGCCGCAGCTATTTAGACTACGCGATGAGCGTGATCGTCGGGCGCGCCCTGCCCGATGCGAGAGACGGTCTCAAGCCCGTACACCGCCGTGTGCTTTATGGCATGCACGAGCAAAACAACGATTACAACCGGCCGTATCGCAAGAGCGCACGTATCGTCGGTGATGTGATGGGTAAATACCACCCGCACGGTGACAGCGCTATTTACGACACCATCGTGCGGATGGCGCAGCCCTTTTCGCTACGCCATATGCTGGTGGACGGACAAGGCAACTTCGGTTCAGTCGATGGCGACAACCCCGCCGCCATGCGCTACACCGAGATCCGTTTGGCAAAAATTGCTCACGAGTTGGTCGCGGATATCGACAAAGAAACCGTTGATTTCGGCCCCAACTACGACGGCTCAGAAAAAGAGCCCTTGGTACTCCCAGCGAAGTTCCCAAATTTGTTGGTCAACGGCTCGACAGGCATAGCGGTCGGCATGGCGACCAACATTCCGCCGCACAATTTGAATGAGGTGATTGACGCGTGCCTGCACCTGCTCAAGAACCCCGATGCCAGCATTGACGATTTGATGGAAATCGTACCTGCACCAGATTTCCCAACGGGCGGCATCATCTACGGCACGAGCGGCGTGAAGGAAGCTTTCCGCACGGGGCGTGGCCGCGTGGTGATGCGCGCCAAAGTGCATTTTGAAGACATTGACCGCGGTCAGCGCCAAGCCATCATCGTTGACGAATTGCCGTACCAAGTTAACAAAAAGACCTTGCAGGAGCGCATCGCCGAGCTAGTGCATGAGAAGAAGCTCGAAGGCATCTCGCATATTCAGGATGAGTCTGATAAATCGGGTATGCGTTTGGTGATCGAGCTCAAGCGTGGCGAAGTACCCGAGGTGGTGCTGAATAACTTGTACAAGCTCACGCAATTGCAGGACACGTTTGGCGTGAACACTGTGGCGTTGATCGATGGTCAGCCTAAGCTGTGCAATCTGAAAACGCTGATCAGCGTCTTCTTGTTGCATCGCCGCGAAGTGATCACGCGTCGCACGGTGTTTGAGCTGCGCAAAGCGCGTGATCGTGGCCATTTGCTCGAAGGCTTGGCAGTCGCCTTGGCC
>JANPAK010000240.1:0-5757 GCA_031429925.1 Variovorax sp. | reverse complement strand
TAAAGCGCGCGCCTTGACGCGCATGTTGATGTCTTTGGACACCAGCACCACATCACGACCTTTGTGCAGTTCCCCCAATCCGGCAACAACGCCGAGGATCTGGTTATCAGCCTTACCCTGTGGCAGCGCCGCTGGCAGATTGGAACTTATCGTTTGCGTCTGAAAAAACAATCGCCCTATTGCCTCCCGATGGCCTGTGGCATCGAGCTTGAGGCCTTGCTGCATATCTGCGCCCTGCACGGCAGCCAGTGCATCCAGCGCGCGTGAAATCTGCCGCGCATTGCGGGCCACTTCCGTCATGCCTTTTTTATGGCCGTCCAGCTCTTCGAGCACGATCATCGGAAGGAAGATGTCATGCTCTTCAAAACGGAACAAGCTCATGGGGTCATGCAAGAGCACATTGGTATCCAGCACAAAGAGCTTGGCAGGTCCCGTCGATTTCTTGCGCGCCGGTTTCGTTGAGGCTTGCGCGCTATCTTTTCGATAGCTTGTATCGACCGGATCCAAGCGGCTTGAGCCAGGTTTGACTTTTGACTTCCCAGAAACCTGATTCAGCAGAGCCTGGGCCTCATCCATCGCCGCTCCACCGCCCAAGCCAGGAGAATCAAACAACTCCACGTGCGCCGTACTTGGCGCTACGTCGTCGTCAAAACTGGGGGTGCTGCTGGCCGATTTTCGTCCACCTCGGAGTGAGCGGGCGGGTGCGTCGAACGCATCCGACGACAACAGGGCGGCACGTTGGTTGGGGGCGGGGGGCAGAGGCATGGTGGGTACGGCTCTTGGGTGGGGTTGATGAAGGGCTAGACATGAAATGATCTGCCGCCTTGCACACAACCCGGTGCAAGTTTGATGCCCGTGCATACTGGCGCGAGCAACAAAAAAGCCACCCGGCAGACCGTGTGGCTCTGTGAACAGTTTTAGCAGTGACCGGGTGGCTTACCCATGTCAGTATCAATTTCATAGCACCACTATACACGGCTTCGCAGGTGGTGCAAGTGAAATATTTGTGTCTCGCGGTGCAGGTCCGGCCTCAAACGGCCTTCACTATTAAAAAGTGAGCGGCGACAAGGACTTAGCGGCATTCAGCCCATCGGCGCCAAAAGCGCCGGCTTGGTGCAACAACCCGTTCAAGCCGCCTTTTTTAGCGCTTTGACGGCTTTGAGCACTTCTTCCACGTGCCCTGGCACTTTCAGACCACGCCACTCTTGCCTGAGCACGCCATCTGGACCCACCAAGAAAGTGCTGCGCTCAATGCCCTTGACCTTTTTGCCGTACATGATTTTGTTTTTCACAACACCGAAACCGTGGCACAGTTTTTCCTCGGTGTCAGCGATCAGCTCAAAAGGCAGTTCGAGTTTGGCTTTGAATTCATCGTGCGACTTCATGTTGTCGCGGCTCACACCAAAGACAGCTGCACCGGCTTTGACAAAATCTTTATATTTGTCGCGAAACTGCATCGCCTCAGTGGTGCAACCGGGGGTGTTGTCTTTTGGATAGAAATACAGCACCACCATTTGACCCTGATGGCTCTGGTTTGTCACCTTAAGGCCCCCCGTGGCGTTGGCTTCGAATTCAGGGAGGGGTTTATTAACGACAACAGCCATGAGATTTCCAGTACACGGGACTCAGCCCGTAAGGCCAGCCCTGATTTATAACAACCTCATATTTTAACCGCTTTCCGATGCGGCACCGAAGCCATCCCACGCCATCGAAAACGAGCCCTCTAGGTGGCATCGTTGAGATATTGGTCAAAAAATGTAAGCGTTCGTTCGACCGCCAACTTTGCGGCGTCCCCATCAAAAGAGGCACGTTCGTCGCAGTTAAACCCATGTTTGGCCGGGTACAAATGAACTTGCACTTGAGGATAGGCTTTTTGTAGTGCCGCCACGCCTTGCATCGGCACGTAATCGTCTTGGTTAGACAGATGCGCCATTGTCGGACATTGAAGCGGCAACGTGAGCTCAGTGTGCATGCCGCCGCCATAGTAGGGCGCAGCAGCTGCGACGCCTTGCAAACGCTGCGCCGCACGCCAGGTCATGAGCCCGCCCCAGCAGTAGCCCACCACCCCCACTTTCAAACTCTTGGCCGCACCGGCGCCAAGCCCAGCGCGGCTGGCGTGATCAATCGCCGCTTGCACGTCATTCAGGACTTTAGGCAGCAAAGCTTCCGCCGCCCCTTTGAGTGCAAATCCTTTGGGCATATCTTCTGGCATGTATCCCAGCTCAGTACCCGCGGCCACACGATGGAACAGAGCCGGCGCAACGACGAAGTAGCCTGCTCGCGCATAGCCATCTGCCACGTTGCGAATATGCCGATTCAAACCAAAAATCTCTTGCAACACGACTACAGCGCCCTTTGGCGCCGCATCAGGGCGAGCTTCGTAAGCTGCAATTTGCGCGCCATCAGCACTCGTCAGGTGGATGATTTGTCCCATTTCAATTTCCTTCAACACTCAGTTTTCTTTGCACAAAATCAAGCCGGTCTTGACCCCAAAACATTTCACCATCAATCACAAAGCTGGGCACGCCGAACACGCCAGCATCAATGGCTTCTTGCGTGTACGTATCGTAGCGCTCTTGCACGTCCTGGGTATGGGCCTGCGCAATGCGGGCGGCAGGCAAAGCCAATGCCTCCAATATTTCAAGGAGTGTCACTTCCGAAGCAATGTTGCGCTCCTGTGCCCAGCAAGCTGCCATGATTGCGCCGGTCAGTTGCAGCGCCTTGTCCGTACCGTCATGCAAATCTACCGCGATGATCAACCGAGCAGCCGCATCGCCGCTCACCGGGAAGAATTTTGGCTGCGCATGGACAGGCATACCCAAATATGCCGCAAAGCGCTTGATCTCGATCAGACGATAGGCCTGCCGCTGAGGTGCGCGCTTAGGTAACGGCAACCCACCGGAAACAGGAAAGACACGGCCCAAGTCAATGGGCTGCACTCGAAGGGCGCTTTGCCTAGCCCGCGCCATCGCAACAAAGCGCTCATGCCCCAGATAGCACCACGGTGATTGAGGAGTGAAGTAATAGTTAACCGTGTTTTTCATAAGATTGTGGCAAAGCTGGTTTGAAGTAAGCTTGCACTGTACCGACAAAAGCTTTTTCTTGCATTGCGTGGATCTATGCCCAAAACACTGCTCATCACTGGCGCATCTCGCGGCATTGGCGCCGCCACCGCGCTCCTTGCCGCCCAGCAGGGTTGGCAAATCGCCGTGAACTATGCGGCCAACTCCTTGGCTGCCGATAGTGTGGTGCGACAAATTCGCGCTGCCGGCGGCGTGGCCATTGCGGTGCAAGCTGACGTCAGTCAAGAAGCTCAGGTGCTGCGCCTTTTTGAGACCGTCGATGCCAAGTTGGGCCGACTCGAAGGCTTAGTGAACAACGCCGGCGTTGTTGATATCGCACAACGAGTGGACGAGATGAGTGTGGCGCGGCTCGAGCGCATGTGGGCCACCAACCTCACCAGCTGTTTTGTGTGCGCTCGCGAAGCGGTACGCAGAATGAGTATGCTCTACGGCGGTGCCGGCGGTGCAATTGTGAATTTGTCAAGCGCGGCCGCTCGCATTGGCTCGCCGGGCCAATATGTGGATTACGCAGCGAGCAAAGCCGCAATCGATGCCTTCACGATGGGTCTAGCTAAAGAGGTAGCCACTGAAGGTATCCGGGTGAACGCAGTACGGCCTGGCATCATTGAAACGGACATTCATGCCAGCGGCGGCGAACCCGACCGCGCAGCCCGCATGGCCGGCCAAGTGCCCCAGCAGCGCGCGGGCACCGCAGCTGAGGTCGCACAAGCGATCGTCTGGCTGCTTTCGGACGCTGCAAGCTACACCACCGGCAGCGTGCTCGATGTCACCGGTGGTCGTTAAATTTGGATATTCCTAGTCGCTATACTTCTGATAGCATTTTGCGCAATCTTTATAAGGGCAAAACCCCAATATGGACACCAAAGCCCTCGTTACCCTGCTGGCCATCGTCAACCCACTGGCCTGCGTGCCTTTCTTCATTCACTATACGCAAGGCTTCTCCTATGAGCAGCGTAAGCGCACGATTTGGGTCGCCAGCTTCAGCTCCTTCGTCGTGATTGCGCTCAGCGCCCTGCTGGGATTGCAGTTGCTTGAGTTTTTTGGCATCACACTGGCCAGCTTTCAGGTCGGCGGTGGCATGCTGCTGCTCACTTCCTCGCTGGCGATGCTCAATGCCCAACCGGCCGAGGCCAAATCCGCGCAGGCCGACATGAACGAATCTGAGATGGCCGCCCGCACCAGCATCGCCGTCGTGCCCCTCACCATTCCGCTACTGACCGGCCCCGCCACCATGTCCACCGTGGTGATCTACGCCGAGAAAGCCAAAACCTTCCTACAACTGAGCACCCTCGTGGGCTATGGCGTGGTCATCGGTCTCTCGGTGGCCCTGTGCTTTTACTTGGCTGGCCCGATTTCTCGCATCCTCGGCAAAACCGGCATCAACGTCATGACACGCCTGATGGGCCTGATCCTCGCGGCGCTGGCCGTGGAAGTGATGGCAGATGGCTTGGTCAAACTGTTTCCGGCGCTGAGCAAATAGGGCTTGGATCCCTCGTCTTCAGGCCTCAGGCGACAGCCGCTGCAGGCGTGCGCAACTTAATATGCAACTCCCGCAATTGCTTCTCATCCACCGGCGAAGGCGCTTGCGTGAGCAGGCACTGGGCGCGCTGGGTTTTGGGGAAGGCGATCACATCGCGGATGGATTCGGCTTTGGTCATGAGGGTGATGATCCGGTCTAGGCCGAAGGCCAAGCCACCATGGGGAGGTGCGCCGTATTGCAGGGCATCGAGCAAGAAGCCAAATTTGAGCTGCTGCTCTTCTGGCGTGATTTTCAACGCATCAAACACCTTGGCCTGCACGTCCGCGCGATGGATACGCACCGAGCCGCCGCCAATTTCCCAGCCATTCAAGACCATGTCGTAGCCTTTGGCGATGCATTTCTCAGGGGCTGTGACCATCCAGTCTTCATGGCCGTCTTTGGGGGCGGTGAAGGGGTGGTGCACCGCGGTGTAGCGCTGGTTGTCTTCGTCAAACTCAAACATTGGGAAGTCGACCACCCACATCGGTGCCCAGCGGTCTTCAAACAGACCGCTCTTCTTGCCGAATTCGCTGTGGCCGATTTTGATGCGCAGGTTGCCAATCGCATCGTTGACGATCTTTTCCTTGTCGGCACCGAAGAACAGAATATCGCCATTCTTCGCGCCAGTGCGGCTCAATAGCTCGGCAATGGCTGCATCGTGAATGTTTTTCACGATAGGGCTTTGCAAGCCATCGCGTCCCTTGGAGGCATCGTTCACCTTGATCCAAGCCAAGCCTTTGGCGCCATAAATCTTGACAAATTCTGTGAACGCGTCGATTTCACTGCGTGAGAAACCGCCAGTCTCTGCGCCGCCGCCCGGCACGCAAAGCGCCACCACACGGCCGCCTTTCATATTCGCTGCAGTCAGACTGCCGCGATGAATCGCTCTCAATAGGTGATTGTCACCACGTGTGCCTGCGAGTCTGTGCAAGTTCCTGTTGCGCCTGGGCGAATGCACGTGCCGCATCCTCCTGTTTTTGCTCGGCATGTTTGGCAATCGGCTGGATACGTTTGGCGCGCATGTTTACCTTGAAATATTATAAGGAAAACTCTGACTTATTCAGAGGTACCTAAGGTAATTCTGATTAATTCCTCCGTTCCTGGTGAGCTTGTCGAACCATGAACGGATAGTTATCTGAAATCAAGATACTAGCT
>JANPAK010000239.1:0-13100 GCA_031429925.1 Variovorax sp. | reverse complement strand
GCGCATGGGCAAATTCCCCAGCATCTTGCGCAGTTCAATCGTGAATTGGATCGCAGCAGTTTCTTTTTGCTCGACCTGCTGTGCCAAAGAAACGACCCGAGCGGTTGCCTTGCTTTCGGTGAGAAACTTCCCTAGAAATTTTTCAAATTCCTCAAACACCAGCTGGAACACGCGTCTGCCCGTTTCCGGATACTGCTCAATCGTTTGAACGATACGCTTGATCTCGCTTTCCAACTCAACGCTGCCCACTGTGGCATCAAAGCCTAGCACGCACGAACCCATGCGATCAATCAGGCGTCGCGCTGGGTGTTGCATCGTGCCAAAAAACTCCGCTTCTGATAACGCCAAGCGAAGCACTGGCATTTGCAAGCGCGCAAACCAAACCCGGACACCCGTCGGAATGCGCTCCTCAGCCAAGATGCTTTGAAACATCAAGGCCACAATCTCAATCGTTGCTTTCTCGCCATCGGTGCTGGCCGCCTTCTTAAGCTCTTTGGATTGTTCGCGCAGCGCGTTGTTGACCTGCGCGGGCTGCATGCCCTCCACAATCTGCGCACGCACCCCCGCATACACCGGCGCCATCGCCACCTCGGTAGCATGACCGCGCTGGGTGTGGCCGGCGCCACCTTGCTGAGTGCGCTGATAGCCTGGCACGCGAACGGGCGGTCGCATCGTCATTGCAGCCGCAAGCTGGGGAGACATCTGCGGGCCGCGCGTGTCTTCAAAGCCTTCTACGTTCTGCACCAGCATGTGCTTCAGCTGCCCCATCACCCCCTGCGCCCGCATACGCGCACGAGCTAGCGGCGTGGTTGCTGTCTGCATGCGGGTTTCTTCAGCGGCGTAATCTGCCACGTAATCAGCGACCGCCTCGCGTCCTGGCCTTGCTCGCCCAATTGCGCCTTCGCCACCACCAGACGCTTGCGCAGCGGCGGCACCGCCAGACGTTTGCGCTGCCGAGGCAGCGCCAGCTCCCGAAGCCACTGCTGCGCCGCCCCCCGAGTTGAACCCCGCCTGTCCACGCCCAGACGGCGCAGCCATACTGGATGAGAAACCGCTAAAACCACTCAAGTTATTCGCTGCTGCGGCCTGCTGAACCGCAAACTCGGCTGCCTGGGCGCGTAGTTTTGCAATGTGTTCCGCAATCTGTGTTGATGCGTTTCCGGCGCGGCTTAGTGCGCCCTGCTTGGGCACCGGACGGCGGCCCGTCCACTCTTGGCCAAAACTTGGGCCATATGCCGTTGGCTCGTAGCTCGCGTCGAGGCCGGATTTTTGCGATGCCCTCAGGCCATCGGCCTGGGTACTTTGAGGCTCTTCAGTGGCTACGGCAGTTTTGGCCACCACAGCGCTAGGGGTGCGCTTGACATTGGAGCGCAAATCAATCTCTTTCATGACGTCTTGCGCAATGAGAAACTCATTCGCTGCCTTGTAGGCTTTGACAACCTTGTCGCCGAACGACTGTTGAATGACGTCTTGCACTGACAGCCAACCATCTTGCTTGAGGCCGGCGGCCAACCATTGCTCAAGCATCAGCTGAGCGCAGGTTTCAGGGCGCAAGATGTCCATCTTGTCCAGCTCCTCCTTGTCGTCGAGCATCCGAATGCGCACGTGCAGGTCATTCAACTCCCAACCCGACTTATCTAACATCCGCATGGATAGTCGCGAAGAAAGAATCTTGCTTTCGACGACCTCATTGCCGATCAGCTCAAGATTCAGCGCAGGCAAGCGCGTGCTGGAGGTCGACAAATCTGTGGGGGCGGCCTGCTTCCAAACCCGATCTGTACCCTCCAACCATTTCACCCGGCCCTGCTGAAAAGCCACCATCGCATCGCGTCTGTCCTGCGCCTCGCGCGCGTTGGTCGATTGCTCAAAAAGGGTCGACAAGCGGGTGCCAATCGCCTCAGAAAGCGCCGCCAACAGCTTAACGGCCTGCTCCACAAACACCGCGCGCGCCTGACGGGCAAGTGCGGCATGATTGGCAGGGCGTTGTATAGGCAGACTACTCACGATGATCAGGACGAGAAAAGGCTTGACGAGAAATCACGTCAACTCTCACTGATGTTACAAGCAAAGACCGACCAGAGGGTTGATGAACTCAAACCTCAGGTGACAAGGCGTTACGTGCCCAAAGCTTCGCACAAAGCTGTATCTCTCTTACAACAGCCAAGCAGCATTCATCTTGCTGCATTGTGCCAGTGCCGTCAGACCATCGCCCCTGAATGCGGGTCATTCGGGTCTTCGTCCTTTTTCACGGATTTGACCAAGTCTTCGCGTTTCACCCCCAACCACATCGCGATCGCAGCGGCCACGAAGACAGAGGAGTAGATCCCGAACAAAATGCCAATAGTCAGCGCCAAGGCAAAGTAAAACAGCGTTGGGCCGCCAAAAATCAGCATGGAAAGCACCATGACCTCGGTCGAACCATGGGTGATCATCGTGCGGCTGATGGTTGACGTGATCGCATGGTCAATCACCTCTTGGGTATTCATCTTGCGAAATTTTCGGAAAGATTCGCGAACTCGGTCAAAAATCACCACCGATTCGTTCACCGAATAGCCCAGCACCGCCAGCACCGCCGCAAGCACAGCCAGCGAGAACTCCCACTGGAAAAAAGCAAAAAAGCCCAGAATGATCACAATATCGTGCAAGTTGGCGATGATGCCGGCCACAGCAAACTTCCACTCAAAGCGGAAGGCCAGATAAGCCATGATGCCAAGCACCGTCATGCCCAGTGCAATCAGGCCATTGGAGAGCAACTCGGCGCCCACGGAGGGGCCCACAAATTCACTGCGCTGCAAGCGAACAGGCTCTGTGCCATTGGGTGCTTTGCAGAGTAATTTTTGCAGTGTTTCACCTTGCTGTGTGATCACAACGGCAGACTCCACCCGAGCGCCTTCGGATTTGCAAACCGCCTCAAACACCTTCAAAACGGTGTCCGATTGCGCGGCAGCAGCTGCACTGGCGCTTGCGCTGGCGGCTGCCTCCGTCGGCGTGCCCGTTGTTTTGGCGCTCGCCGGTAAGGCTTTGTTGGCCACGCGAATCAGCACATCGCTGGCTGAGCCGAACAACTGCACCTGCACCTCGCCAAAGCCCAAAGACTCCACAGATTCACGCGTCTTGGCGATATTGGCCGACTGGGGATACTTGACCTCAACCAGCGTGCCGCCAGTGAACTCAATCGACAAATGCAAGCCACGCGTCACCAGAAAAAACACGGCGAACAAAAAGGTAATGAGCGACACCGCATTGAGCACGATCGCGTGCTTCATGAAAGGAATATCGCGCTTGATCCGAAAGAATTCCATGATCCAGCTCTCTTATTTCTTCAACGCAGGTGCTGCGTTTTTCATAGCGCTCTGCGCAGGTTTGATATGGGGTTGAGTCGGTTTTTCTTCAAAATCGTCGGCGATGGGTGGAACAACTCCGTCAGCGCGCCAGACCTGCCCAATACTGACGCTCTTGAGTTTCTTCTTACCGCCGTACCAAAGATTGACCAAACCGCGTGAGAAGAAAACGGCCGAGAACATACTCGTCAGGATGCCCAAGCAATGCACCACGGCAAAGCCGCGCACGGGGCCCGAGCCGAAAATCAAGAGCGCTATACCAGCGATCAGGGTGGTGATGTTGGAGTCCAAAATCGTCGCCCAAGCGTTTTCATAACCGGCATGAATCGCTTGCTGGGGCGATTTGCCATTACGCAATTCCTCGCGAACGCGCTCATTGATCAGCACATTTGAGTCGATCGCCATGCCCAGTGCCAAGGCAATAGCAGCCATACCGGGTAAGGTCAGCGTGGCTTGCAGCATCGACAGCAAGGAGACCAGCATCAGTAGGTTGAGGGACAGCGCAACACTGGAAATGACTCCAAAGAAGCGGTAATAGATGCACATGAAGGCCACCACAACGATGAAGCCGTAAATCACGCTGTTGAAGCCCTTGGCGATATTGTCTGCGCCTAAGCTGGGGCCGATCGTGCGCTCTTCGATGATCTCCATTGGTGCGGCCAACGAGCCGGCTCTCAAAAGCAAAGCGGTATCGTTGGCTTCGACGGTCGTCATACGGCCTGAGATCTGAACCCGGCCACCGCCAATTTCCGTGCGAATCACGGGTGCCGTGACGACCTCCCCCTTGCCTTTTTCAAACAACAAAATCGCCATCCGCTTGCCGACGTTGTCGCGGGTAATGTCTTTGAAAATGCGTGAGCCTTTGGCATCCAGCGAAAGGTTGACCGAGGGCTCTTGGGTCTGGCTGTCAAAGCCGGCTTGGGCGTCGGTCAGGTTTTCCCCCGACAAGATCACGTCACGCTTGACAATCACAGCCTGGCCATTGCGATCAAGGTATCGCTCGGCACCAAAAGGCACGGCACCTTGGCCACGCTCTGCCGCCAAGCCCTCCGAGCTTTCATCGACCATGCGCACTTGCAGCGTGGCAATGCGGCCCAAGATTTTCTTGACCGTCGCCGTGTCTTGCACACCGGGCAATTGCACCACGATCCGGTCTGCGCCCTGCTGCTGGATCACCGGCTCGGCCACGCCAAGTTCGTTGACGCGGTTGTTCAGAGTGGAAATGTTTTGCTTAAGTGCCGCGTCCTGAATGCGCTTGATGGCATCTTGTTTGATGCTCGAGGTCACCAAGTAATCGGTGCCTTGCGTACTGACCAGTGCAGACAGATCCGCGCCAAATTGATCCTGCACAAGTGCCTGCGCAGCTTGTTGCGCCTGCGCACTGGAAAAACGCATGACAATGGTGCTACCTTCACGCGCTGTTCGCCCGCGAATGTCTTTGCCACGCAAGCTGGTGCGAATGTCGCTGGTGAGCGTGTCAATGCGCTTGTCAATCGCACCGGCCATGTCCACTTGCAGCATCAAATGAATGCCGCCGCGCAAATCTAAGCCCAGATACATGGGATTGGCATGCAGGCTGCGTAGCCACTGAGGTGTCTGCGGCACAAGATTCAGAGCGACCACAAAAGCAGGATCGGAAGGATCTGGGTTCAATGCACTGGAAATAGCGGCTTGCGCTTGTTTTTGCACTTCCGTGGTGGTAAAGCGCGCCCGCACTGAATTGCCTTCAAGCTCGACATTGCCCACAGCAGGCACCTTGGATTTGCTCAGGGCCTCTTCCACCCGCGTGCGTGTCACGGCATCGACTTTGATGGTGGCTTTAGCGCTAGAAACCTGTACCGCCGGGGCTTCACCGAAGAAGTTGGGCAAGGTGTACAGCGATGCGATCACCACCACCACGGCGAGGATGATGTACTTCCACAAAGGGTAACGGTTCATAGCATGTGCTCAGAAAAAAATAGCATCCAGCGCATATTCAATATGGGCTGGATGCTAGTTTGCTCAAAAAAGAGGCTTACTTGATTGTGCCCTTGGGCAGTACACGTGCCACAGCTGCACGTTCAATTTGCATTTGGCCCTGATCCACCACGAGGGTCATGTAAGTCTCGCTGATTTTGTCGATGGTGCCGAGCACGCCTCCGATGGTGACCACCTCATCGCCTTTTTGCAGCGCATCAATCATGGATCGCTGTTCCTTTTGCCGTTTCATCTGAGGACGAATCATGAGAAAGTAAAGCACCACGAACATCAGCACCAATGGCAGCATGCTCAGCAGAGCGGAATCACCTCCGCCAGCGGCGGCAGGTGCGGTTTGTGCAAAAGCAGAAGAAATCAACACAGTAGACTCCGTGAAAACAAGAAAACGCCCCAAGCGGGGCAACCCGCCATTGTAGGCGCTTGAGCAAGTCCCTCCGCGCCAGCGCAAACCGCCCGGTTAAACTTGAGGGCTATGAGGAGCTTTGCAATATGCTGGCGTTAACTGACGGAATCCGCGATTACTGGGCTTTTGTGGTCGCCGTGGTGATCTTTCTCGCCATTCCCGGTCCAGGTAACTTGGCCATCATCACCTCTACCAGCAAGGGCCGCCTCGTCGGCGGATTGGCAGCCACCTTCGGCGTCATTGCCGGTGATCAAGTCTTGATGTGGCTAGCTGTGGCCGGTTTAGCCGCACTTTTGACGGCGCATCCGACGGTTTTTGCTACTGTGCAGTATGCCGGCGCAGCTTATCTGGCCTACTTGGGCATCAAAATGATTCTGGCAAAAGCAGGTGACGCGCCGATTTTGCACATGGAGCCACGCCATTTTTTCCGCCAAAGCTTCTTGATCACCCTGCTCAACCCTAAGGCGATTGTGTTTTACATGGCGTTCTTCCCTTTGTTTGTGAACCCAGCCAAGCACCAAGGCTTACTGACCTTCGCCGTGATGGCGATCACCATTGCTTTTCTCACCTTCCTATATTGCTTCACCGTCACACTCATCACCCACTACGCCGCCGAGCGCATGCGCGCCAGCCCGCGCGTGACGAGCTGGCTCAACAAAATCGCGGGCACCATGTTGCTGGCCTTTGGCGTGAAGCTGGCGGTCGGAAAGTGATCGGCGCATGAAGATTTTTTGCATTGCCAATCAAAAAGGCGGCGTCGGCAAAACCACCACCACGGTCAATCTAGCCGCTGGTTTGGCCAAAATCGGCCAGCGCGTGCTGATGGTCGATCTCGATCCACAGGGCAACGCCACGATGGGCTCCGGCGTCGACAAACGCGCACTTGCTTTAAGCGTGTATGACGTGCTCTTGGAATCCGCGAGCATTCAGGAGGCGGCCGTTTTCAATGAAAAAGTGGGTTACCACGTGGTGGGTGCGAGCCGCGATCTGGCGGGTGCCGAGGTAGAGCTTGTGGGGCTTGAGCGCCGAGACCAACGTCTGAGAACCGCTCTAGCGCAAGTGAGCGATGACTACGATTTTGTCTTGATCGACTGTCCGCCTAGTTTGAGCATGCTCACCTTGAACGGTCTGTGCAGCGCCCACGGCGTGATTGTGCCGATGCAATGCGAGTATTTTGCCCTCGAAGGCCTGACCGATTTGGTCAATACCATCAAGCAAGTTCATGCCAATCTCAATAAAGACCTGCAGATCATCGGCCTGCTGCGCGTGATGTTCGACCCGCGCATCACCCTGCAGCAGCAAGTGAGCGACCAACTCAAGACGCATTTTGGCGACAAGGTTTTTAATGCGGTGATCCCTCGCAACGTGCGTTTGGCCGAAGCGCCCAGCTACGGCCTGCCCGGCGTGGTGTTCGATCCTTCCGCCAAAGGCAGTATTGCTTTTGTGGAGTTTGCCGCCGAAATGGTGGCACGGATCCACAAAATGTAGTTTTTGAGGAGTATTGGCCTCCAGCCTATACCCAAACTGTGCAAAACGCTCTTAATTTCATAGCAACTCGATCGCCATGCTTGCCAAACGCATCATCCCTTGTCTCGACGTGACCGGAGGCCGCGTGGTCAAAGGCGTTAATTTCGTGGCGTTGCGCGACGCGGGCGACCCCGTGGAAATCGCCGCGCGCTACAACGAGCAAGGTGCCGACGAGCTCACCTTCCTCGACATCACCGCCACGAGCGATGATCGTGACCTGATCCTGCACATTATTGAAGCAGTGGCGGAGCAAGTGTTCATTCCGCTCACCGTGGGGGGCGGGGTGCGCACGGTGGACGATGTGCGCCGCTTGCTGAACGCCGGCGCCGACAAAACCTCGTTTAACTCGGCAGCGATTGCCAACCCGCAAGTGATCGCCGACGCCTCGGCAAAATACGGCGCGCAATGCATTGTGGTCGCTATTGACGCGAAAAGGCGCAGCGCCGCCGATGTGCATCGTTTGGCTGCGGACGGGCAGCCGGTCGGCGAAGGCTGGGATGTCTATAGCCACGGCGGCCGTAAAAATACCGGCCTGGATGCCGTGCAATGGGCCAGCAAGATGGCACAGCTGGGCGCTGGCGAGATTTTGCTCACCAGCATGGACCGCGATGGCACGAAATCTGGCTTTGATCTAGCCTTGACACGCGCCGTGAGTGATGCGGTCAGCGTACCCGTGATTGCGTCCGGTGGCGTCGGGACGCTGTCGCATCTGGCGGACGGCATTCAGTCCGGTCGAGCGGATGCGGTGCTTGCGGCAAGCATCTTTCATTATGGTGAATTCACCGTGCAACAGGCCAAGGCATTTATGGCAGAGCGTGGGATACCTGTGCGGCTGTGATTTTTTTGGCGTTTTCGGCAGTTAGCCACCGTACTTATTGCGCGGAATGCTATTGAATTTATAGCTACTGGTTAGCCAAGCCTATTTGTTTGCTGTTGGTTTTGTACCTAAAAGGTGTTGCTTCGTTGATGCCGAGCGCAGCGGGCGCAAGATTGGCCGCACCCATCAGGCACCGACGAGTAAGTGCAAAAAAAATAAAGCACAATCAAACCATGAGCTGGCTAGACAACATTAAGTGGGACGCCCAAGGCCTCGTGCCTGTGATTGCGCAGGAGCAAGGCACGGGCGACGTGCTCATGTTCGCCTACATGAACAGCGAGGCGCTGGAAAAGACCGTCGAGCTCAAACGCGCTGTGTATTTCAGCCGCTCGCGCCAACGGCTTTGGTTCAAAGGCGAAGAGTCGGGCCACGTGCAAACCGTGCAGGATATTCGGCTCGACTGCGATGGCGACGTGTTGCTGCTGACGGTCACCCAGCTCGGCCACGAGCCGGGCATTGCCTGCCACACCGGTCGGCACAGCTGTTTTTTCAATCAGCTGCAGGGCGCTGGCGACGAAAAACAGTGGAAAAGCGTCGAGCCGGTCTTGAAAGACCCCGAAAGCATCTATAAATAAGAACTTCCGATCGCCAATCCACCATGACTTCCAACGATTCCCTCGACCAACTCGCTGCCGTGCTGGAAAGCCGCAAAGGCGGCGATCCCGAGACGAGCTACGTGGCGCGCCTGCTGGCCAACGGACCTGATGCGTTTTTGAAGAAAATTGGCGAAGAAGGCACGGAAGTGGTGCTAGCCTGCAAAGATGCGAGCCACGGTGGCTCGACGGCAGCGCAGAAACAGAAAATAGTGAATGAAACGGCAGATTTGTGGTTTCACAGCATGGTGGCTCTGTCGTATTACGGTTTATCGCCGCGCGAAGTGTTGGCCGAGTTGGAGCGCCGAGTTGGCTTGAGCGGCTTAGATGAGAAATCCGCACGAAAAGCGCAAGGCCGCGACGAAGAAAACAAAGATTAACCATTTGGGGGTAGCTATGGCAGAGACCGATTTCGCAGCATTTGAAGGCAAAGAGCCTGGCGATCGCACGATCATGCACGTCCTGTATGGATTGCACACCGTCGCATGGGCCTCGCTTGGCACGCTGGCGGTGATTGCGCTGATCATCAACTACATCAAGCGCGACGACGAGGCTGACCCCCTCTACGCTATGCACCACAGCTACATGATCTCCACGTTTTGGTGGACCGTGCTCTGGCTGGTCGTCACCTCGCCCCTGTATTTGCTGCTCGTGCTGCCCGGCAGGATCGCGCAAGGCGTCGTCGGACTGTGGTATCTCTACCGTTGCATCAAGGGTTGGCTGCGTTTCAACGACAGGCGCGAGCCGCGCTAACCCACGCTGGATTGTCTACCGTCCATGCATACCGATCCGAACTGCATCTTCTGCAAGATCGTTGCAGGCAAGATTCCGTGCAAAAAAGTCTATGAAGATGAAGAGATCTTTGCTTTTCACGACATCAACCCTTGGGCACCTGTGCATTTCTTGGTGATTCCGAAAGAGCACATCACCTCCATGGCGCACTTGCAAGAGTGCCACGCCAGCCTGATGGGGCGCATCATGACGCTGATCCCCAAATTAGCTGCGCAAGAGGGCTGCAACCCATATCCAGCGGGTGGTTTCCGGGTTGTGAGCAACACGGGTGACGAAGGCGGTCAGGAAGTGCAACACTTGCATATTCACGTGATTGGCGGCGCGCGCCCTTGGAAAAAGGGCTAAAAGCCAGATAACCCCCCAAGAAGTAAGTCATGCCCGACTCGGGAACGCGGCCGGGGCTTTAGAATCAACACTTATCGCGGCAACAGCCGTCAGGAGTATTCCATGGGTTCATTTTCAATTTGGCATTGGCTGGTCGTTTTGCTGATCGTGGTCATGGTGTTCGGCACCAAAAAACTCAAGAACATCGGATCAGATTTGGGCGGCGCGGTCAAAGGCTTTAAAGATGGCATCAAGACTGGCGGCGACGCTGACAAAGATGCGGCCGCTGCGCCGGCTAGCCAAGTGCAAGACGCCACGGCCGTTGCGAAAACGACGATTGACGTCGAGGCCAAGCAGAAAAGCTAAATCCGTAGGCGTGGCTTGCTCAGCGTTTAGCGTGATTCACGCTCAGCGCAGACGACGTCACGCTCAAGCAATAGGCCAGCATGATTGACCTTGGTGTCTCAAAAATCGCCCTGATTGGCGCTGTCGCGTTGATCGTGATCGGGCCAGAGAAGCTGCCGCGCGTTGCGCGGATGGTCGGCACGATGCTGGGCCGCGCACAGCGCTATGTGAGCGATGTGAAGGCCGAGGTAAATCGCTCGATGGATCTGGATGAGCTGAAGAAGATGAAAGAGACCGTCGAAGGCGCAGCCCGCGACGTTGAAAACTCAATACAAACTTCATCCGCTGATTTCGAGAAGTCGTGGGATCAGGTGACCAATGAAGCGGGCAAGACGTCTTACGAGAGTTTCCCCTCCTACTCCCGCCCTCACAAAAAGTGGCGCATGAAAACCAGCGCTACGCCCAAATGGTTCAAGAGCCGCTCTGGCGTGCGCACATCCGCACAGTCTGGCGCGGCGCGGGTAGCGCGCTACCGCCCAGTTAAGCCCCTATGAATCTGTAACCCAGCATGGCCGAAGAAAAAAAAGACGAGCTGGCGGGCACTGAGCAGCCCTTTGTCGAGCACCTCAAGGAGCTGCGCGATCGCCTGCTGTATTGCGTCTATGGCATGGTGATTGCCGGCATTGCCCTAGCCATCTACCCGGGCCCCGGTGGTCTGATTGACTGGATTTCTCAGCCCATCATGGCGCACATGCCGCCAGGCGCCAAACTGATCGCTACCGGCGTGTTTTCTCCATTTTTTGTGCCGCTCAAAGTATTGCTCATGGGCTCTTTCTTGCTCGCATTGCCTTGGGTGCTGTATCAGCTTTGGATGTTTGTTGCGCCCGGTTTGTATAAGCATGAAAAACTGTTTGCCCTGCCGCTGATATTGTTTGGCAGCTTGCTCGCGTACACGGGGTTGGCGTTCGTGCAGTTTTTTGTGCTCGACAAGATGTTTGCCTTCATCCAGCAATTCACACCTAAAAACGTGGCTGCCACGCCAGATATTGCATCGTATGTGGAATCGATCTTGAGCCTGTATATTGCATTTGCCTTGGCTTTCCAAGTACCGATCGTGGTCATGCTGCTCACGCGCTTCAATATCGTCACGATTGAGAAGCTCAAGGATTTTCGGGGCTATTTCGTGGTGGTGGCTTTTGTGATCGCAGCGGTCGTCACGCCGCCTGACGTCATCAGCCAATTGGCGCTCGCCATTCCGATGTGTATCTTGTATGAGGTGGGCTTGTTTGCGTCCAAGTTTTACATCAGATTTTCTAAGAAGCCAGATGAGCCAGAGCCCGAAAGTAAGCCAGTATAGCTGTGTTTTTAGCGCGCTTTTGGCACTTTAGCCTTATTCAATATGCGCAAGATGCTACGCATTTCATAGCGACTGCAAGAGTTGATTACCCACGACAAAGTCATAGGTGACGAGGCGTCGTACGCATATCCACGCATTGGGGTGAGCCCCTGCATCACCCTACAATCTATTTCCGACATCTATAAAGAAGGCGCAGCGACAAGTTGCCCTGAGACATCCTATGCCCTCTATGACCGATAGCCCTGCCACGATGAGCGCTGAGAAACGCCAACAAGCCCGCGACGAGTTGCGACTCGCTGCACTGGAATACCACGAGTTTCCCACGCCCGGCAAGATAGCGATCGCTGCCACAAAAACGCTGTCGAACCAGCGTGATCTGGCTTTGGCTTACAGCCCCGGCGTGGCGGCACCATGCGAAGAAATTGTCAAAGACCCCAACAACGCCTTCAAATACACCGCGCGCGGCAACCTGGTGGCGGTGATTACCAACGGTACGGCTGTGCTCGGATTGGGTGACATTGGCCCACTCGCTGCAAAGCCCGTAATGGAAGGAAAGGCTGTCCTGTTCAAGAAATTTGCTGGTATTGATGTGTTTGACATCGAGATCAACGAAAAGCACGATCTGGATAAGCTGGTGGACATCATTGCGTCGCTCGAACCGACGTTTGGCGGCATCAATTTGGAAGACATCAAGGCGCCCGATTGCTTCTACGTCGAGCGCAAGTTGCGCGAGCGCATGAAGATTCCTGTCTTCCACGATGATCAGCATGGCACCGCCATCGTGGTGGGTGCGGCGATTTTGAACGGCCTGAAAGTGGTCGGCAAAGACCTGAATAAGATCAAGCTGGTGACCTCAGGCGCGGGCGCAGCGGCGCTTGCTTGTTTGGGTCTGCTTGTCAAACTCGGCATCCCGCGCGAAAACATTTGGGTGACCGATTTGGCCGGCGTGGTGTATGAGGGTCGTCCCGAGCTGATGGACGAAGACAAGATTCAGTTTGTGCAAAAGACCGATGCGCGCACCCTCGCGCAAGTCTTGGTCGGCGCCGACGTGTTTCTTGGCCTATCCGCAGGGGGCGTGTTGAAGCCTGAAATGATCAAAGGCATGGCGGCGAGACCGTTGATTTTGGCGCTGGCCAATCCGACCCCAGAAATCCTGCCTGAAGAAGCATACGCTGTGCGCGCTGACGCGATCATGGCGACCGGGCGCACGGATTACCCTAACCAGGTCAACAACGTACTGTGTTTTCCCTACATTTTTCGCGGCGCACTCGATGCCGGCGCCTCCACCATCACAGTTGAGATGGAGATTGCTGCGGTGTATGCGATCGCTGAGCTGGCGCAGGCCGAGCAAAGTGAGGTCGTGGCCGCCGCCTATGTCGGCGAGAAGCTGGCCTTTGGCCCTGAGTATTTGATCCCGAAGCCTTTTGACCCGCGTTTGATGATGAAGATTGCGCCAGCAGTGGCCAAAGCAGCGCAGGACAGTGGTGTGGCCTTGCGTCCGATCGCTGACATGGAAGCCTATCGCCAGAAGCTGCAAAGCTTCGTGTACGCGAGCGGCACCACC